>DASVZE010000457.1:0-11207 GCA_036391775.1 Chloroflexota bacterium
GTGCGGTAGGCAGCCGGACGGAGTAGCCCTCGTTGCGCAGCAACTGACTGACCTCCTCGTTCGAAACGACCAGCCTGGCCGTTAGCGCGCGATCCTTCAGCCGCCACCTGGGGCGGCAACGGATCCAGAACCGCAACTGCCCGGACTCGAAAAGGTCGATATAAGACGCCGGACCTGGGCCCCACAGTCCGGGCAGCGGACCTGATTCTGATCGTCTCTGAGGGAAAGCAGCCGATCGAACTCGTGGCCACACTGGATGCAGCGAAACGCATAAAGTGGCATCGATACTACTCCGTCAGGCTTTTCGCAACTTGCTCCAGGCGCTGCCTGGCCTCCCGTGCCACGGGCGCGAGCAGTTGATTCCCCATGACTCCCAACGCTACCAAAGGATCGAGGAACTCAACCCGGCTCGTCTTCGAGTCAAGCTCGTAGACAACCACGTTGCAGGGGAGCATCAGGCCGACCTCGAGATCGGTGGAAAGCGCTCGATGAGCCAGCGGCGGGTTGCAGGCGCCGAGGATGGCATACGGGCGGAACTCCTCGCCCAGCTTCTCCTTGAGCGTCGCCTTCACGTCGATCGTTGTCAGAACTCCGAACCCCTGTTCTTTCAGGGCGGCGGTCACCTGCGCGATTGCGCGCTCGTAGGAGAGTGGTAACTCCAGCCCGAAGCCGAGCGAGCTTGCTGTCATGCTTGTCGTCATAGTCTTACTCCATGCTGTGCCAGAGCGTCCATTGCGCCGCTCTGCATAACATGTTATAACATATCGCGGGCGATCGGTCAGATCCGACATGATCAACGTCGATCAGGGGATGAGTGGGTGGCGCAAGGGCGGGCTACCAGTCGTCTCCGATGCAAGGTTACTGGAAAAGGTTTCGGTGGTATGAGTTGGTTGTTTAGCAGGCGCCAGGTCAGTAAAGTCGATCCGGTCGAGACCGACCAGCGGCGTCGATCCCGGACAACGGTTGTGATTGATGTGCGAGAGGCGCACGAGCTCCAGGACGGGAGTATCCCGGGATCCCGACATATCCCCCTGGGACGAGTCCAGGGCCACCTCGACGAGCTGCTCGCGGCGCCCGAGGTCATCTTCGTCTGCCGGAGCGGGAATCGGAGCGCATGGGCCACGGCGGCCCTGACAAAGGCTGGGCATCCCAATGCGCATAACATGACCGGCGGCATGACCGCCTGGAAGAGCCGGGGCCTTCCACTCGACCGCTAGCAGGGAAAACCCAGGTGGCTCCCATGCATGCTGTGCTGTCCGTGGTCCTGGGCTCGCTCGCCGGTTTCTCTCTCGGATAGGTTGGCGGGGGCGGCTCGATTCTCACCAGCTCCTCGCACCATTTACAGCCTCCCGGAACAGGACTACGGGATCCCGATCGTCATGGGCGGGTATACGATCGCGGCGGACGTCGCCGATGACACGCATGCCAGCTTGCTCGCGGTTCACACCCGAGCCGCTTTGCTCGTGTTCGATCGCACCTCGTTCACGGCAAGTGACAAGCCGGTCTACGTGCAGAGGCGGCTCTACAGGGCAGATCGCATGCGGTACCGGTTGACCCTCCAGCGCACGGCTCCCGGGGAAAGCGCCATTCGGTTATTCGCACCGATCTTCGCCTGCAGAACGCAATCCTAACGGTTCACCTCAGGTCCGCCAACACCAAATATCAGGTGCTCGCCCGATGCCAGGTTCTGATATGGCACATTACTATCGAATTGGTAGTAAAAGACGAGACCCTACCCCATAGTCAGTTGAGCTTGAAGTGACCGGACCCGGCGCCGCAGCGCCGCGGTCCACGTGAAGTGATGAGTTGGGAGGTCCATATGGAAGGACCAGTTATAAGCACGATTGACCTGGTACTGCAGGATGGAATGCGATTTGAAGCGACGGATGCCATGGGTGCCGTCGCGACTCTGGATGCCGCTCCTCCCCTGGGACAGTGCGCCGGTCTTACGCCGATGGAGTTCTTGCTGGCAGGGCTGGGCGGCTGTACAGCCATGGATGTGATCAGCATCCTCCGCAAGAAGCGGCTCGAGGTGACAGACTACCGCGTGGAGGTCATGGGCACAAAGGCGTCTGATCATCCCAAGGTCTACACGGAGATTGCGATCCGGCACATCGTTACGGGACCAGACATCCCGGACGAGGCAGTCCGACGATCGATCGAGCTCTCAGAGGAGAAGTACTGCTCTGCGTATGCCATGCTGCGCCAGTCGGCACGTATCTCCACAACCTTCGAAGTGCGATCGTCTCAAGCGGTTGCAGCTGCCTCGTAATCGATAGTCACTGACTCTGCTGGTTCGCGTGGACACCGTCGAGGACGCCCCTCTATGGAGGGGCTGAAGGAAGGAGCGGGGTGATGAATGCCAGAGAGGTTGGGATACGTACCTCCCCTCATCCTGAGGTGGATCAGTCTGCGGCGCCATCCGCTACGGTGTCGGCGCAGACTCTCTCCGCTTCTCCCCGGCCCCATGTGTTGGATGAGCTGCGAGCGCGTGAGTACGCTCGCCTCGACCGTCATGGACACGTCTATCTGGATTACACCGGTGCCGGGCTATACGCGGAATCGCAAGTGCGAGCGCATCTGGCGCTGCTGAGCGACACCGTCTTTGGCAATCCGCACTCGATGAACCCGACATCTACCGCCACGACCGAGCTGGTCGAGCGGACTCGGCGAGCCGTCCTCTCCTACTTCCGCGCATCGCCCGACGAGTACGAGGCGATTTTCACGTTGAATGCCAGTGGAGCGTTGAAGCTGGTTGGCGAATCCTATCCCTTCAGCTCTGGGAGCCAGTATCTGCTGACCTACGACAATCACAACTCGGTCAACGGCATCCGCGAATTTGCGAGGGAGAAGGGCGCCTCGTTCCGGTATGTCCCGATCACGGACCCAGACCTACGAATCGACGATTCAGCCCTGCTTGCCGCGCTCGACGCAGCTGCGGCCGGCCGGCAGAACCTCTTCGCGTACCCGGCCCAGTCGAATTTCTCGGGTGTACAGCATTCCCTCGACTGGATCCGACGAGCGCAGGAGCACGGGTGGGACGTTCTGTTGGATGCCGCCGCGTTCGTTCCAACCAACCGGCTGGACCTCAGTCTGGTTCACCCGGACTTCGTCGCGCTGTCCTTCTACAAGATGTTCGGATATCCCACCGGGGTTGGTTGCCTGATCGTCCGAAAGCAAGCCGCGGGCAAGCTGCACCGGCCATGGTTTGCCGGAGGAACCGTGCTGATCGCGTCGGCCCGCGCCGCTGCCGACGAGGGGCATGGCTTTGCTTTCAATCCGGGCGAGGCTGCCTTCGAAGACGGCACGGTCAACTATCTGAGCATCCCGGCGGTGGAGATTGGCCTGCGTCACATTGAGAGTGTTGGAATCGAGAGTATCCACGAGCACGTTGGCTCCCTCACGGACCTGCTTCTGACCAGGCTCCAGCAGCTGTATCACCAGAATGGCGTTCCCCTGGTGCACGTTTATGGCCCAGTGACGAACGACGCGCGGGGTGGAACAATCGCCATGAATTTCTTCGATGCCCAGGGCGCCTTGATCCATCCGAAGGAGATAGAGCGGGAGGCGGGTCGGCGCAAGATCTCGTTACGCACAGGATGTCACTGTAACCCCGGGGCGGGAGAGACGGCACTCCACATGACGGAGCAACAGATGGCCTCTCTGTTCAGGTCCAGAGAACGGATGCGCTTCGAGCGATTCCTGCATGCGGCGGATGCCATGAAGGAGGGAGTGGTGCGCGCGTCCCTCGGCATCGTTTCAAACGTTGCGGATGTCGATGCCTTTTTGCGCTTCGCGCGGCACTTCGCCGGCTATCTGCCGCCGGCGTCTTCGGGGTGACGACCGTAGCGCTGACCGGTTCGTTCTTCACCCTCCTGAGCGGCGACGCGGCTCAAAAGGTACGACTCAGCGAGAATGACTCATTGACGCGTGGGTTTGTGGGCGCCGTGGTCGTACTGGCGGCTGCTGCGCTGTGCGCTGCATTTCTCGCGGCACTCCGAGGGACGGCGAGGCGCCCCTCCGAAGCGTAATCCCGGGCCCGTCGGGTTCTCGACTTCACCGTCGCCTTCCTGCAACGGACAGCCAGGACGACTCGTACCTCCGACCAGAGGGGGCACGACGACCGTGCAAGGCACGGCAATACAGGACGATTCTGTCCCGCCTGCGGTTCGGCGGCGGCCACTTTTGTTGGCGCCTCACATACGTCACGGATCTCGCAACCGGCTGCAACGGCTCGGCAACACTGATGGAGGATGATGAGAAGAGTGGAGAGGTCCCGATGAACGCGCCTCTGCAGACTGACAGGTCAATAGCCCTGGGTCACCGCGGTCTCCGTCTGGAGTACGCGACGCATAGCTGGAACGTGATCGGCTGCTGGATCGTGCTGGCCTCCGCGTATGCCGCCCGATCCGTGGCACTGGCCGGCTTCGGCATCGACTCGGTCATCGAGATCTTCGCCTCTCTGGTCGTTATCTGGCAGCTCAAGAGCATCAATAAGGACAAGGAACACCTTGCCGAGCAGATGATTGGGATCGCCCTCTTCCTGCTGGCTGCCTACCTTGCAGTGCAGTCCGCCATCGTCCTCCTCGCTCGCGTGCATCCGCACACCTCACCCCTCGGGATTGTCTGGCCGGCTTTGACATGTGCTGCGATGATGGCACTCGCCTACGGCAAGGGCAAGGCGGGCGCGCAGCTCGGCGACCCGGTCCTTCAGAAAGAATCGAAGGTGACGGTGGTGGATGGACTGCTCGCCGGTGCCGTCTTGATTGGGCTGGTCCTTGATGCAGCGTTTGGGCTGTGGTGGGCGGATCCCCTCGCAGCACTGCTTATCATGTACTACGGCGTGCGGGAAGGTCTCGACGCCATTCAAGGCTGAACGGCGACAATAGCCACCTGCCAGCGCGGTGGGTTGCGAAGCGAGGTGGAGACCGTGCACCGAGACAGATCCCGCGCGGCTCCCACCTACTCCATGTACCGCGCCCATGGTCGACAGCGTCGCTAGCGGCGCGGAGATGACGCACTGCCTCACGTGGTCTACCCCCTGGGCAGGCGGCAAGACAGACGGCGACGGCGGACGGCTCGCTCCGCATTCCCTCCCCGACGGTGACGTGCACCCTATCCACCCGATCAGTGTGGACAGGAGCTGTGAGAGCCCATCAACTGCTGGGTGATCGCGGGATTTCCGCATCAGCACGCCAAAAAGCGCGGTTGCATTGACCGGGGACGCGTGGGGGGTGAGATACTCATTTGCCCCTGATTTACGCCTGATTGGGTGTCAACCCGGGGCCAACCCCTCGAAACTTGGCGTCCACAAGTTAAAAAATAGATCACGGGTCCCTATAGCTCAGATTGACACCGATTTAAGACATAAGCGCCACAAGCGGACACAAACGACAAAAACCCCCGAATTTCGGAGGTTTTTGCTATGTCGGGAGTGACAGGAGCGACATAAGCGACACATCTCCGGGGTCATTTCAGGGGTCAACGGCAACCACGTGTGGGTCAAATGAGGGGCCAGCTTTCGTGACAAGAACGCATGCTACGGCGTGACTTTGCAGTCCGCCCTCGTCCAGGACGGACTACACCCTCATCAGCAGCCAGAGATAGAAGTCATCACTCGACCCCCATATATTCAGCTGTTCATATCGAGCCGCCGCATCAGCTAGAACCGCCGCATCAGCGGCTGAGTGCACTGCGAACGGAGATTCCCTCTATACTCCACCGCCTGATCGAGCATGGCCCTTGCTTCCTGCTGCCGATCCATCCCTGATGGATGATTCACGAAGACCTCCGTCCGCACGCTTACTGGTCCGCGCATTCCACCGCGACCAGCTTCAGGCCGAGGTCATTGACCATGGTTAGCACGCCGTGGAGCGCGGCTTGATCGGGCAGCTGGCCGATCAGCATTGACTCTCCATTCTCCCGGTGGGTGATGGTTAGCCCGCCGAACCAGTCCGACCAGCGCCAATCGAGATGCCCTTTGACGGTGATGGAGCAGTCCATGAGCACCCCTTCGCGCTTGTTTTGGACAGGACAACGACTTGGCCGTGGAGATCCCTGTCTCCATCCACCGTAGAAGGCAGCCAGGTGTCCTGTCGTCACCCAATAGGGGAGGAAGGCGGGTGATTTTTGGCGGGAACCGTCCCGGTGACTGGGAGCGTGGGACAGCTGAAACCGGGGAGAGCCGGACGCTAGAGCAGCGCGAGCTCTCGTGCTCGCCACAGGGCCTGATCGCGGCTGTGGACGCCCAGCTTGCCGTAGACATGCTTGATGTGGGTCCTAACCGTGTTGACCTCGACGTAGAGGGAACGAGCGATCTCGAGCGTCGACTGGTCCATCGCCAGGAGCCGAAGCACGTCGAGTTCACGTTCGGTCAGGGGCTCCGTCAACGGCGGACCGCCCGGTGCGGGGGTGAGCGGCGTGCCTGGGTGATCGCCCGGGTACTCCACCCCAGTGCCGTCGCTCGCCGTCGTCGCAGCTGTCTTCGCGTCTTGCTCCGGCTGCTCGAAGGCGCTCAAGAGCGTCGAGACATAGACCGTGGTGGATGGGTCCGGCCACTCGTGCCCAGCATGGGGAGTGAGCAGCGCCTGAAGCGCCTGTCGCATGGGTTCGCCCTCATCCAGGTACACGCGCAGATAGCCCTCTGGCTTGGTCAAGGCAAAGAGACGCGCCGCAATGGCGCGCGCCTGGTCACTCTCGCCTGTGTGATGGAGCGCCACCAGCGACTGGGCCAGGAAAGTGATCGTGTACGCGCTCGAAACCGGGCGATCGACGTGCCCGCTCCAGCGCTCTAACAGCTCCTCCGCTTCCAACCAACGCTCTTGGGCGAAGTACACCCGAATGACGACCGGGAACGTCTCGTGCGCGATCCTGTCCCACGGCACCTCGGGAAAGACGGTGCCCGCTGCCCAGGTGGCCGCCTCCCGGACCTGCCCGCATGCCATCGCCCATTGTGCGCGCATCGCCGGCAGATGGCCAGGGTAGGGTCCAAAGCGCTCGCGCTGTGCCAGGCGTTCCACCTCCTGCAGCGCCTGTTGCGCGAGCGGCCACTCGCGTCTGGCCACGGCGATTCGTAACAGATCTACACTGCTCCCGCCGAGTAGATTGAGATGCTGCCAGGCGGCGGCGGTGTGGAGAAGGCTTTGCAGCAGGTCCTGCGCCTCCTCCAGTAGGTTCCACTGGTACAACACCTGCGCCAGGAACAACTCAAAGTATCCTCTGAGCAGGGTATAACCCGTCATCTGCTCGATCAGATCGAGAGCGGCCAGACTCTCCTGATACGCCAGGCGCAGCTGGCCCGCGTCCAGCGCCGAGCACGCTAGCCACTGCTGGAGCTTGACGGTGGCAAACCGGCTGCCCGCCTGCTTCACCTGTGCTTTGGCGGCCAAAAGTTGTGGGAGCAACCGCGCCCCTTCGGCACGGACCGTATAGTGGAGAATAAAGCTGGACGAAAGCGGGACCAGCTGCCATAGTGGCTCATCGCCCTGGGCAAGCTCCTCCTCGATCGCCTGCTCCATGGCGCGCAGGGGCTCAAAATTCCCGTCGGCGAACGCGTCTATCTGGACCAGAATCATGCGGAGCAGGCGCAGTCGTCGGTGCAGCAGGGCTTCCTCCGCGGCGCAGGACACCAGAGCGTTGGAAGGGGATGCCGCGCCTCCATTCGTACGTACGGCCGCGAGCTGTGCACCGCTCTCGCCGGCCTGAAAGAGCAAAGCATCATCGACTCGCGCCATGAGTTCATGTGCCTGCCGGCGGACCCTGGCGCGTTGTTCCCCTGTGGAATACGTGACGGTATTGAGGAGATAGAGCGCGGTGGTAAGAACCAGACGTGCGTGCTCGCGCACCCGCGGCAGAGGCAGCGCCATCACCCAGTGCGCCAGCGTCGCGGCTTCCCCACGAATCCAGTATTCCTCGACGGTCTGCTCCATCAGTCGCGCAGCCATGGAGAAATCGGGGGCGGCAAGCCAGTGAACAATGGCCTCCGACCACTCCCCGCGTGCCTCATAGAAGCCGGCTGCCCGCCGGTGCAAGACCGGCACCATCTCCGATCGCGTGGAGTGCAGAGTCGCCAGCAGCGCCTCACGAAAGAGATCGTGCAGGCGGTACGCATGCCGCTCCTCGTCGAGGGGAACCAGGAAGAGGTTGGCTCGTTCCAGCAGCACGAGCATCTGCTGACAGCCCAGCTCGGTGGTCTCTGCTATGACGGACTGGCACACTGATGCGTCCAGACGAGAGAGGATAGCAGTTTGGATCAAGAAATCGCGCGCGTCCGCGGGCAGACGCGTCAGGATTTCTTCTTGCACATAGTCCAAAAGATAGCGCTGGCTGCCGGTAAGCGCCTGGAGAAACGCAGCACGGTCCTCGCGCTGGCGCAGAGCGAGCGCAGCCAGCTGCAAGCCGGCCACCCAGCCCTCGGTACGGCTCACCAGACGCTGCACCTCTGCTTCTGAGAGTGCGGGGGTGAGCATGTGACTCAGAAAGCGGGACGCCTCCGCCAGACTGAAGCGTAAATCGGCCGCCCGGATCTCAGTCAACTGGCCGCGCACCCGCCACCTGGCAAGGGGCAAGGGCGGGTCCGCGCGGCTGGAGAGGATCACGTGCAGATGCGCGGGCAGATGCTCCACGAAGACGCTCATGCTCTCGTGAATAGCCGGGTCGGTGATCGCCTGATAATCGTCCACGATCAGGACTACAGGATCCGGGTGTGCCTTTTGGCTTCCCAGGTCGTGGATCAGGGCAGAAAGCCACACGGAAGGCGACGACGGCTGGGGGGATTGGAGCAGATCCACAGCCGTTTCTCCAATACCAGGTGCATAGCTCCCGCATTGGCTCAAGGCTGCGATCAGCGAGACCCAGAAGCGCGTTGGGCTCGAGTCCCCCTCGTCCAACGACAGCCATGCGACGGGTGCCGTGTGCTGGTTCGCCCACGCGCTGAGCAGAGTAGACTTGCCGCTCCCGGCCGGCGCTGAGAGGAGGGTCAGCGGCCCGCTCAGCCCTGCCTGCAGGCGCTCCAGGAGCCGCGGGCGCGGGACGAGCACGGCACGGACCGGCGGGATTGCCAGCTTCGTTGCCAGCAACGGATCGACGCCTGCAGTGACCGGGTGATCAGCGGCCGCCGTTCCTCCCTCCTCGTCGATGCGCACCGTGCGCGCTCGGTGGACCGCCCGCGCCAGCTCAGCACGGTCGGCCTCCGTCAATTCCAGCGCATCGGTCAGCAGCGCGACTGTCTCGCGGTAGGGAGCGGTAACGCCCCGCTCCAGATTGGTGATGGTCCGCCGGCTCAAGTGTGCCCGCTCGGCCAGCTCCTCCTGCGAGAGGCCGGCGGCCACCCGATGTGCTCGCAGCAATCGGCCAAACCGACGGTCCTCGGTCTCGTCCATGACTCTATTATTGACGACTGCGCCGACCAGGCACTGGTGCCAGCCGTCACCGCGCCATGCCATAGTACCGGCCGCCAGGACAGGGTAGAGGGACGCGCAAGCTCGCGGCCACGAACTTTGCGCATGAGGTTGCCTAGAACTCTGCGCAGTTTGCCTGGTGCCTGATTCAGCGGAGGCGGACACTGAGAAGCAGAACGACAGGAGTGTTCATCCACGGCGCATTCAGGTTCTAAAGGAGGAATCAATGAGTCGCTCAGCTTTGAAGGCATCCAGCGGCGCGAGCACGCACGACCCGATAGCGACGGCAGGGAGCGCGTTCACCCATGCGGAAGTGCGAGCTCTGGAAGCATTGCGACTTCGCTATGCCGAAGATCATGACCTCTTCAGTCGTCAGGAGCTGTCCCATCTACGCTTCCTGCGCTGGCGGGCTCGCACCGAACGTCTCGTCGCACCGTGAAGGGTGTCATGCCACGAACCAAGAACTCACTGCACAGTCCGGGTAGACCGATCAGTCAAGACGAAATAAGGAGGCAATTGTCATGAGGAAGATCATCGCAGGGATGTACATCACTCTCGACGGCATCGTAGAGGCGCCAGAGCAGTGGAATCCACCTTACAACACCCAAGAGATGGCGGACGCCGTGCAGGCGCAGATGGCTGAATGCGACACCCACCTGTATGGGAGGCGGTCCTACGAGCTCTTCCGAGCAGTGTTCACGGGTCCCGCGGCTGACCGAATCCCGCACGCGGGAACGATGAATGACACGCCGAAGATCGTAGTGTCCACGACGCTCACGAACCCGGATTGGGGGCCGACGACGGTCATCAGCAGCGATGTCGCGGAGGAGCTCGCCCGGATCAAGGAGCAGCCAGGTAAGAACATCAACGTCGGAGCCAGCGGCACCCTGGTCCGCTTCCTCCTTGAGGAGGGACTCCTGGATGAGCTCCGCCTCCACGTTCACCCGGTTGTGGTGGGTAGAGGCAAGCGTCTATTCGAGGGAGGCAGCACGCACGTTCCACTGCATCTTCTGGGCTCCGCGACGTTCAGAAATGGCGTAGTGGCGCTGCGGTATGCGCGGGCCGAGCCGGCCCAATAGGTGACAAGAAGCCAGAAAGAACGGAGGAACTATCCATGAACACTATGCCGCTGAAACGTGACAAAAGGACCACCGGTCCACTCGGCCCGGCGCGCAACGCCGGCCATGATGGGACCGGCTCTCCGGATAGGGACCTGGCCATCCGCACCGAGGCGCTGGTCCGCCGGTTCGGGGACAAGTCCGCCGTCGACGAGGTTGACCTGGCCATCCCCAGAGGGGAGATCTATGGCTTCCTCGGTCCCAACGGGGCCGGCAAGTCGACGATCGTTCGCGTCCTGTGTACGCTCCTCTCACCCAGCAGCGGTCGGGCCATCGTCGCAGGTTATGACGCCGCCACCGAACCAGAGAAGGTCCGCCTCCGCATCGGCGTGGCCCTGCAGGAGGCAGCACTCGATCCCAAGCAGACCGGCATTCAGCTGTTGCGGCTCCAGGGGAGGCTTTATGGCCTTTCCCAGACCGAAATTGACCGCCGCCTCCAGGTGCTCGCGGATCTGGTGGATATTGGCGATGCCCTCGGCCGGCCGATCTCCACATACTCGGGCGGTATGAAGCGGCGCCTAGACCTGGCGGCCGCGCTGGTGCACAATCCCGAGATTCTATTCCTGGACGAGCCCACGACAGGCCTGGATCCGGTGAGCCGGGTCCGGATGTGGCACGAAGTCCGCTGGCTGAATCAAGAGCTGGGCATGACCATCTTCCTCACCACCCAGTACCTGGAGGAGGCCGACGA
>DASVZE010000458.1:0-3760 GCA_036391775.1 Chloroflexota bacterium
CGAACAGGATGAAGGGACGCAGGTCGACATGGCGAGGCTCTATCGCACCCTCGACAAAGCAGGGGGCGCGCGAAAGGGCTAGCGTTGGCTGGGCAATGTAGTTCCGGGGTTCGGCGAGAATACGCTGCGCGAAGACCTCTCGTTGGTCTGCCGTACTGACGGGACCAATCAACATGCCGTAACCGCCGGACATGCCGACATCTTTGATGACCAGCTCGTCCAGATGCTCGAGAACGTACTGTCTTTGAGACGGATCTTCGAGGAGATAGGTCTCAACATTGGGAAGAATAGGGTCCTCTGCGAGGTAATAACGAATGATGGCCGGAATGTAGGCATAGAGCGCTTTGTCATCGGCAACGCCGGTACCGATGGCATTGGCCAGCGCCACATTGCCCGCGCGGTAGGCATTGAAGAGCCCTGGAACACCGAGGACCGAATCGGAACGAAATGCCAGCGGGTCCACAAAGTCATCGTCGATCCTGCGGTAGATGACGTCGACGCGGCGCGGGCCGGCGGTGGTTCGCACGTAGACACGAGCGTCGTGCACGAGAAGATCCCTGCCCTCCACCAGCTCAATGCCCATCTGCCGGGCGAGAAAGGCATGTTCAAAGTACGCCGAGTTATGGACGCCGGGGGTCAGGAGCACGACGGTCGGGTCGGATAGATCGGCCGGAGCCAGACGTCGAAGAGTAGCGAGAAGGGCCTGGCTATAGTGGTCAATGGGGCACACGTCGTAGCTGGCGAAGAGCGGAGCGAACACACGTTTCATGACCTGGCGATTGACGAGCATGTATGACACACCGCTGGGGACGCGCAGATTGTCTTCAAGAACCGCGAACTGACCATCCGGCAACCGCACCAGGTCGGTTCCCACGACCGAGATATACGAACCGTTTGGCACCCGCACCCCGCGCATCTGGCGCCGAAAGTGACGACAGGAGTAGACCAGCCGGCGAGGGACGACTCCGTCCCGCAGGATATGCGCGTCATGGTAGATGTCGGCAAGAAAGAGGTTGAGCGCGGAGCTTCGCTGAATCAAGCCGTGCTCGATAGCCGTCCATTCGGCGCCCGTGATAATGCGTGGAAGAAGGTCATACGGCCAGATGCGCTCAATCCCCTCCGGCGCCCCATACACGGTGAAGGTAATGCCCTGGTTCAGAAAGGCCAGATCGGCCATTTCCTGGCGCCGGCGTAGCTGATCGGTCTCCATCTCCGTCAATTGGTGATAGAGCCGTCGGTAAGCGGTCCGAGGTATACCCTCGGCCGCAAACATCTCGTCGTAGGGAATGCCGAGCCAGTAGTCGGAAAACGCGGCTGAGAATCCCCCGGGCGGCCGCTCCGAAGGATGGCTCTGTGCCGTATCGTGCACGATCTGTCCTTTGATGGGGAGTTCGATGATTCAATCCATCCGGGGGGATGCATTGCGACATCATGTCGGCAGCCGCGTAGAGATGCCTGTTGCGCGCAGGGCACGTCACCCAGTATCGCCCCCGCCAGCTTAAGCGTACTCCTGCGGCGATCTTGCCGAGATGGTGCAGGTCGCCCAGAGTGATCACACGCGGCTTGTACAGCGTGAACTGCGAGTCCGGAGGGAATGTCAGATGGTTCGTTCAACGGACAGATCCTCTGAGCATGAACGCACGGGTGACCCTGCAGATCCACATAGCTCTTTGTACTCACGTTGTACTGGCGCACTTCCCCGGTGGACATGACCGGAACGCGAGCGCTTCTCCCGGGCCGAACAGGAGGTATTTGGCGAACGCCCGCGGCTGGCCGGTCTGCCAGAGAAGAATCTCGTCCAGGCAGGCTCCAGTTCCTGCGTTGAAGATCAGGATGCGTGAAGCAGCCAGGAGACCGACCTATTCCGGTCTCCCGGCTGCTCGGGATTGACCCTTTTCTCAGCTTCGATGTGGAGATGAGCTTGTATCAGTAGCCAGGGAGGTCGTGTCGAGCAATCGCTCTCTAGAGCGAGCCGGGTGACGAGATGGTGCCGCTAAAGGTGGTCACAGAGGTCACCGGCGTTGAGTTCCGGTCGATCGACGCCACGTTGAATCCACTGCCTGTTGCTCCGGCAAACCGCCCTGTCCTAGCCGTCACCACCCAGAGGTCGAGAGCCGTGGCATGGTGGCTGTCCCCGCATGCCTGACCAGGACCTTGCAGCGTGACCTGGTCGCCGTGGGCTGCAGTGAGGGTGGACGTCCTCAGCTCGCTGGCGCAGCCCGGCCCAGCGACGCCGGCAGTGGAGAGATCCACGACCACGACTGCCGACTCTTGAAGAGTGCCGAGCTGGGTCGCTTGACCGGTGCCCGTGAGGGTCACGCAGAGGTAGCGGGTTTGGGTAGTGGGGCAGAATGCCTCTCCCCGGTCGATCTCCGCAACTGTTGCGCGAAAGGGCACCTGACTCATGGCCGAAGCGTGCGACGGGACGGCGACCGTCGCTGCGAGCGCTGCACCCACCATCAGGGCAACCTGTCGCGTCTTCACCACGACGGTTCTCTCTTTCCTTCCTGTTCGTCCTCGGTGGTGCATAAGCGTCCTCCTCGCTGCGAGCACCATTGCCAGCGGGACGAGTAGTAAACGGATCACAGTTTTGCGGTACATGTGCTTCTCCTTCTGCTGCGTATCGTTGACTGGGTTGCTGATGCTCCTGAGCCCTGTCTCTCTCCGCCCCCTTTCTTGACATCGGCTCAGCATGCCGCCTCGTCGGGGAGGACAATGTTGGAGATGGTTATCTCCTGGTGGATGACCCGGGCCTCGGCATACCCGGTTGGCTCGCACCACTGCCTGGCACCGGATTTTGCTCCTTTTACTCCCCCGTGTACTCGATATGGAGTTCACCGGTTGGGGTGAACCCGTTTTTGCTTTCCACCATGCCCTCCAGTCCCTGAAATAGCCAGATAGAACTGATATGATTGGTCACATTTGGCGGAATGATCAGTTCGGCAGCCGTCGGCTCTCTCGGAAGTGTGCCGGATGGACGCTGAGATTGACGGCACGAAGACCGTGCCGGGAGATGTTCCTGCGTTTGGTGACCTGCTCCGGCAGTATCGCCGTCGGGCGGGGCTGACGCAGGAGGCGCTAGCCGAGCGTGCCGGTGTGAGCGTACGAACAATCACGGAAGTGGAACGAGGGATCAATCGTTCGCCCCGTCGGGATACGTTGCACCTGTTAGCTGACGCCTTGCAGCTTTCTACACAGGAGCGCGCTCATCTCGAGGCTGTTCGAGTCGCCGGCTCCGTCCGATCTCACTCTCGTCCGAGGGCTGATCCTGCGCCAGCGCTTCCCGGCCACACCCAGAGACGGAGACGCCCTCGCGTTCTCGTCCTGACATCCGTAGGAGCACTGGTCCTGATATTGCTGATCAGCATTGGCACTCTGGTCGTCTATCGCTCCATTCCGAGCACGGCACATCGACTGGCGGTGGGAAGCAAACCCGTGTTGCGTGCCGTGTGGGGCGGGGCGGTGTCAAACGCGAGCTTTCAGCCGACGATGATCGCGGTAGGCCCCGACGGAATGATCTACGTTGCGGATGATGCGCGTGACACTATCGTCCGGCTCTCTCCTGCGGGTCAGCTCCTGCAGAGCTGGAGGGTGCCTCCAGCCCCATTGGTTCGCACCGATCCCCTCGGCAATGGGATTCACCACGCCTTTCTGACCGTTGACCGGCGGGGTGATGTCTATGTCGTGGACCAAAGCCATAATCGGATCCTGATGTTTTCGCCGACCGGCGAAAGGCTTGCTGCGTGGGGAAGGCTCGGAG
>DASVZE010000459.1:0-5631 GCA_036391775.1 Chloroflexota bacterium
GGCGCCTCCGTAAACCAGTAGAGCAAAGCGAGCGCGGCAACTGCCGGAAAAGCCTCCACCGCAAACAGATCATGTCTCCAGAGAGTTGGTTCGCCGTGGAGTAGCCGAAACGCTTCTCCGCCGATCGACCATGACAGGATAGTTGCTCCGGCGTTAACTGCCAGATGCCGAATTCGCACTTTCTTTCGCCGTAGCAGATCGAGCTCGCTTATGACCTTCGAGCTACCTACGGTCAAAATCGCCAGTGGAAGGGGAAAGAGCAGGACGGTCGCTACATATGCAACACTTCCCATCGCGTGAGTGGTCGACTCGCCAAGCTGGACGCGACGGCGGCTGCCGGCAACGCCTAGACAGACAAACACCAACGCGCCGCCAAACGTTTGGAGCGAAGGGTCGGGCTCCATGTGCAGCAGCGAGTATATGCACCAGGCGACAACCGACATGCCACACAGGGCCAGGACCCATATGTAAAGTTGTAGCGCCCGGTTGCGCGTCAGCAAGCCTTCCCTCCTTCTCCGGACCTTACGCTACTACGATGAAGCGAGGCTTGCAATTCCTCTTCCAGACCTTCGTGAGTCTGAAGATACGGGTCTTTAGGACTACTACATGATGTGTCCAAAGTCCTGTTGCACCACAACTGCCGAGGCACTAAAGAGAGCGGAAAAGATTCAGGCAAAGTTTCGTACAACGGCCGGAGGAAAGTCTCCGCGGGCAATGTCGCCGATGCACGCTGTGAGCGTGTTATGCGCATGGCGCGCCTGATCGTCCGTCAGAATCCCGCTTCGAGCCGCCGCCTCAAACTCATCCTCGTCGAGCACCCAGTATCGGCTGTCCGGAGATACCCAGAGATCGAGAAATAGATCGATGATGGGCTCCAGGGTTGGGGGATCGGCGCCTGTCCAGTGGACGGGTTCCAGGACGTCAACGTAGTAACCGGTCCATTCGCCGCCGGGGCGATAGACGCGGGCCACGTCATAGGGTGCGCCCTGAAAGAGAAACCATACAGCTCGGTAACCCGCCGCGAGCACTTCATTCCCGTCTATCAACAGCGGGCTGGAGGGGGTGACGACCTGGTCGAGCACGAGGATGCTCGCGTCCGCCCCAATCAGGCGGGCCGTATAGACGTACTCACGCCCCGGAGGACGGACAAAGCGAAAATCTATAAGCCGCGTTTCGGGGCCTTCATCCACTGCTAGCGACGCTCGAAGCCGGTGGCAATGACGGTCACGCGGACCTCATCCCGCAACCGGGGATGAATAACGGCGCCAAAGATGATATTACTGTCCGGTGCGGCGGCAGCCGTAACTAGCTCCGCCGCTTCATAGACCTCGTGCAAGGAAAGAGTAGGCCCACCTGTGATATTGAGCAGCAAACCGCGGGCACCCGAAACCGACGCATCCAGAAGCCGGCTCGTGATTGCTGCCTCAGCGGCGCGTTTCGCTCGGCCCTCACCGCTCGCCGATCCCATGCCCATCATGGCCGCGCCCGCGCGATACATAACGCTGCGCACATCGGCGAAATCCAGATTGATCAGGCCGGGGGTAAGCACGAGGTCCGCGATACCGTGAATGCCCTGCTTCAGCGTTTCATCGGCCACGCTGAACGCCTCCCTGATATTCACCTTGTCACTGAGGGCCGCAAGCAATCGATCGTTCGAAATGACGATCAATGAATCGAGGTAGGGCCGGAGACGAGCCAGGCCCTCCTGAGCGACCGCGCGGCGACGCGCCCCTTCGAATGAGAAAGGAAGCGTCACGATTCCAACGGTCAGCGCTCCCAGGCGCTGCGCGGTCCGGGCAACGACCGGTGCTGCTCCGGTGCCTGTTCCTCCACCGAGGCCGGCGGTGACGAACACCATGTCGGCCCCTTCAAGAGCTTCGAAGATTCCGTCAACCGCAGCTTCGGCGGCTCGCTCTCCCAGTTTGGCGTCTCCGCCAGTTCCCAGGCCATGCGTGAGGCGGTCTCCCAGGCGCACCCGTTTACGAGCGAGAGAGCGGCTGAGTGCCTGCATGTCGCTATTAGCGGCCACGAAGTCGATACCCTGAACATCGGCGTCGATCATGCGGTCAACGGTATTGTTACCGCCGCCGCCCAAGCCAATGACCTTGATCTCGGTAAAACCTTTGGCAAGTCGCGCCGCATCGGAAGACAAGATGTCGGGAATGACTGGCCGTTCTCTCTTACCGTCGGCAACGCGGTTGGGATCGAAACCCTGTTTAGACACGCGCCAGAACCTCGCGCGCCAGTGCCCTGTATGTCTCCACCGCGCGCTGAGCGTTGTTCAATTCCACCAACGGAA
Source organism: Chloroflexota bacterium (assembly GCA_036391775.1). GTDB lineage: Bacteria > Chloroflexota > UBA5177 > UBA5177 > UBA5177 > DASVZE01. Next base: position 2,300 of record DASVZE010000459.1, read on the forward strand.
CACCGGCGGATGCCGCCTCCAGGATTTTGGAGTTTGTTCCTACGCTGGTATCGAAAAGCAGGTCGCCCCAGTGCTCACGTAAATAGGCAGCCACGGTCTGCTCCTCTCGTAACCGGCGATCGAATTTGCTGAGAAGAATGCCGAGAATCCGGAGATTGGGGTTGATATACAGGATCTCGTCGATGCTTTCTTGCAGCATCTGCAGACCCTGCAGCGAAAAAAAGCGAGCCTCCGTCGGCACCAGAACGAGCTGTGCCGCTACCAGCGAGTTAATGGTAAGCAGACCGAGTGACGGCGGCGTGTCGATCAGTATGAAATCGTACGAGTCGCTCACTGTCGATAGCTGGTCCCGGAGCCGAAATTCGCGGCCGAGCTTATTCATTAAAGCGGCTTCTGCCGTGGCCAGAGCGATTGAGGCCGGAACGAGATCCAGTTTTCCGGCATTGTTGTAGATCTTCAGGGCAGGCAGCGGGATCTTTCGGTCCAGAATGGCATCGGCGATGGTGACCTCAACCGATTCAAGCGGCCCAAAGCTGGACGACAGGTTTCCCTGGGGGTCCATGTCGACGACAAGCACCCGATGCCCCAGTGCCTGCAAAGAGACACCGAGGTTGGTCGTGGTGGCCGTCTTTCCCACCCCGCCCTTTTGATTGGCGACCGATATGATGCGTGCACTCATATTTGCGTGGTGGGGAGGCACCACCGGAGGCGGTCCCGTGGCTGACCGTATTCTACGGATACGGACGCGTCTTTACAAGAAATCGGGTGTCGCGTCGCCGGTTGCGTGCGCGGGAGAGCACCCACAGGCCATTGAACGCGCGGCGCGCCCCACTGAAGAACAATCATGGAGGTCTCCTTGTCGCATCTCAAAGCTCAGTCGGAAAGCACGGCATTGTGGGCGGTTGAGCAGTAGATTTGTGGCCGGTACTCGGTACAATAGTCCGATACAAAGGAGCAAAATATGGGATTGTGGGCCCGGATTCGAGTCCTTTTTGGGGCAAAAGTCAATACAGCGCTCGACAGGATGGAGAATCCGGCTGAGACTCTTGACTATTCTTACGAAAAGCAATTGGGCCTGCTGCGCGACGTCAAACGTGGCCTGGCGGATATTGCTACGTCCAAGCAACGCCTCAAGCTGCAATCTGAAAAGCTGCGTCAACAAGACGATCGGTTGCAAGGCCAGGCCCAGCAGGCGCTGATGCAGGGTCGTGAAGATCTTGCGCGTCTGGCACTGGAGCGGCGCGCGGGAATCCAGCCTCAGGTACAGAGTCTCCAGGTGCAGATTTCTCAATTGGACGATCAGCAGGCCAAGCTGTCGGATGCGTCTCAAAAGCTTCAAACGCGGATCGAGATGTTCCGCACCCAAAAGGAGGCAATCAAGGCTCAGTACGCCGCCTCCAGCGCTCAGGTGAAAATCGGTGAGTCCTTCACCGGTCTTTCTCGCGAAATGAACGACATCGGTATGTCTGTGCAGCGCGCGCAAGACCGGATCGAGCAGATGCAGGCGCGCTCGGGCGCGCTTGACGAGCTGATGGCGTCGGGCGCACTGGAAGATCTGACTATGCAGGGAACCGGTCAGGACTACATTGACCGCCAGCTCGCGGGAGCGGCGCAGGACGACGATATCGAGCGGCAGCTGGCTGCCATGAAAGCACAAATCGAAAGCCAATCTCCCCGGCAGATCGGCCCACCCGAGTAACCTGCCGGGTCAAAAAGCGCGTCCAGGCTCAGGTCAGGACGCGCCGGCGAACTAGCCGTTCCAGGACGAGGGCCTCCAGCAAGAGCAGGAAGAACACGACCTCGCCCAAACGCAGGTCGTCAGTGGCGAGCGCGACGGCCAATCCACAGCCGGCGGCGGTGAGTCCTGCCGCGTACCGGAGCCAGCTACGAGAGCTGTGAACTATACGCCGGCGACGCCAGAGCAAGGCAATATTGATCCAGAGGCAGAGGAGGCCCAATACAAGAGCTATATCCGCGACGTTGGTGACGTAATGGCCGACCAGAATCCAGTCGGTAGCATAGCCGCTCCGAATCAGCTCACTGCCGTTTCCCAGGAGACCGCCGAACATCAATCCGGCGCCAAGCGCGATGGTTTTCGCCCGGTACAGTCCTAGCCATAAAAGGAATAGAGCGGTGGGAACAAGATCCAGAAGCTCGACGTGCCGGTAATGATGCAACACGATTGGATGCGGCGCACCTTTTGTTGTTGAGTCAATCCAGAGCACGAGGGCGGCCGCTCCGCACCACAGTATGAGACGCAGCGCGACTTCGAGCCAGGACACGCGTGCCTCGGTGGCCACAGGCTGCTCGCGTGGAACCGCCGTCTCGACGGTTGCGAGCCGAGATCGCAATCCTGATTCATCCGCCGTCATTGGCCGCCCGTTACTCGTCCGTGTCTTTATAAGTTGGCCCGCTGATCGGACATGCGCAGTTGCAATACGTAGCCTGCAAAGCACCATAACAGTCCCAGAAGTCCCGCAATATCGGCAACGTTCGTGACCCAGCCGCCGACCGGGATCCAGTCTGTCGCATACCCTCGAACCAATAATTCTCCGCCATTGCCGCATAGTCCCCCGAACATGAGTCCTGCTCCTACCGCGAGCATATTGGAATGCCAGATTCCCAGAGCGCAGAGGAAGACGCTGACCAGGATGAGGGCAAGAGCAGGAGTGTGGGAGTAGTGATCGACAACCAGCGGGTGAGGCTCGGCCTTTGTCGTCAGGTCAAGTGCGAGGGTTAAACCGGCTGCTGCCATCCACAGCGAGAACCGAGGTATGAAACGCATGTACCAATCCGCTGGAAAACGATCGATGTCCCGTTGGCGTCTGGCTGATATGGTAACACCCGATGGCTAGATTCTGTTGGCGTCGCCCAGTTGCTGTCCTCGTCACCCGGTACAATTCGCCAGATGAGCTATTCGCGGTTTGATGTGATCGTATCCGGTGCAGGTCCGGCAGGCAGTACCGCGGCACGGGAGTGCGCAGCGCGAGGTCTCCGCACGCTGCTCCTGGAAAAGGCGGAGTTCCCGCGCGACAAGCCGTGCGGGGGCGGAGTCAACGTGCGCTCCGCGCGGCTGCTGCCCTTCGATCTCGGTTCAGTCGTAGAGCGAACGATCTACGGCCTTTACGTCAGCGTGCACGGAAGCTCCGGCTTTGAGCTTCGATCCGGCAAGCCACTTTCCTACTTGACGCAGCGGAGAAATCTTGACTCGTTGCTGGCGCGGCAGGCGATTTATTCGGGTGCCACCTTGAAAGAGCGAGCCCCCGTGCGACAGGTCGAACGAGAAGGGTCGCGGTGGCTCGTGACGGCCGGCGGTGACTCGTATCGCGGCA
>DASVZE010000460.1:0-2110 GCA_036391775.1 Chloroflexota bacterium
CAGACAAAGGAAGGGAACGAGTCGTCTTCTCGAAGTCATTTCGAACCTCCTTGATCGTCTCTCTTCCTCCGACGACATCTCGCCCGACGGTTCGAGAGACGTCACACGACCTGTGGCAGCAAAGCACGTACCAGATACGGCCGTCTTTCCTACAGAAGACTTAACGAATGCTGTCCTTTTGTGAACAAGGGCGGGAATGACCTAGCGATACACCATGAGCTCGGCGCGGGTGTCCGGTTCGCGTAGCTTGCGTAGCGCTCGCGCCTCCAGCTGGCGCACGCGCTCTCGGGTCAGGCCCAAGGTCCGGCCCACCTCTTCCAGGGTGTGCGGCTGCTCGTCGCTCAGTCCGTAGCGCAGCATCAGGATCTCTTTCTCTCGTGGCAACAGCGTGTCCAGGATCCGAAGGATGTCGGCCTTCATCACTCGTTCCGCCGCTGTCTCTTCAGGTGAGAGCGCCATGCGGTCCTCCACGAAACCCTCGAGCTCTTCGTCGCCTTCCTCTCCGACCGGCCGGTAGATGGAGATGGGTTCCGGCAGGGCGTTGAGCAAACGCTGTAAATCGTCTACCGAAATTTCCAGCGCTTTCGCCAGCTCCTGGTTGGTAGGCGGACGGTTGTGCTCGCGGGTCAACGCTTCCCAGCAGTTGTTCATTTCACGCACGCGGTCTTGAATATGGACCGGAAGGCGAATGGTGCGAGCCTTGTCGGCGATGGACCGTGTGATCGCCTGCCGGATCCACCAGGTGGCATACGTCGAGAACCTGAAGCCCCGGCGCCAGTCATACTTCTGCACGGCTCGCATGAGGCCGAAGTTGCCCTCCTGGATGAGATCCAGCATCGGCATTCCACGGTTCAGATAGCGCTTGGCAACGTGGACCACCAGCCGCAGATTGGAGCGGATGAGCCGCTGCACAGCTTCTTCGTCGCCCTCCTCGGCTCGCTGCGCCAGCTCAATTTCCTCTTTGGCCGTCAGCAAGGGAGCACGCGCGATCTCGCGCAGGTAAAGACGAACCGGATCAGTGAGCCCATTTCCCTCGATCGACGTCAGCTTGCCCAGATCGGCGTCGAGCGGCTCTTCGTCTTCCGCCGCTTCGTCTGCCTCGTCCACGATGTCGACGCCTTCGGCACGCAATCGCTGGACCCAGAGTTCCATGATCTCGCTGTCGGACGCGGCCGAGGGCACCGCCTGGAGGACATCAGCCGGTGTGAGGTGGCCCTGCTCCTCAGCCTGATCCACCAGGTTTTCAAACACGTGTTGATCGATGCTCATGACACTCCGTCAGCGGAAAACAGCCGTTGGGCAGGAACAACGGGTCCCTGTTTCATCCTTCTCCCCTTTATTCGAGGCAAGATACATGCCATTTTTCCCTTATCTGACGCGCTTCTCCAAGACCGAGACCACCGCCCCGACATCGTTACAGAACACACCGTCGACGTCGGCGGCAAGGAGTCGAGCGAGTGGGCGCTCGCCGGACAGGCCCCAGGCGAAGCAGCGCAGTCCGTACTGATGCGCCTGTTCGACCTTATGCCGGTTGCAAAAGCGATGAAAGAGATTAACTGCATCCACACCTGCATCGACCAGGCGATGCATCAGACCAGGGACCCGGCGGCGCAGAACTTGCAGAGTGGGGTAGATCAGCCGGACTGTGGGCCAGCGCGACCTCCACTCCGCGAGGACGGGAACTCGCCAATAGGTGAGCCAGAGGTGCTCGGCTGCGCCATGCTCCTGGGCCACCCGCATAACTTCGCCCGCGGCATCCGGCCGGGCCACGTCGAGTGACAGCTCAAAATCGTGCCCGCACTGCTGATAGAGATCGTGTAGCGTCGGGATACTGACAGGGAGATCGCGCTGCAAGAGGTTCGAGATTCGCGGTCCGCGCGGCCACAATCCACGGTGAACCAGGACCGGCACTCCGTCTCGGGTTAGTCCGATGTCGCTCTCCAGCCCCTGGGCTCCCAGCGATAGAGCGCGCTGGAACGCGGGCAGCGTATTCTCCTCGGCGCTGGTGCGGGGAGCCCCTCGGTGGGCGAACGTAATAACCGGCATTCCTCATGGTACGACCAGATACCCTGAAGCAGAACCGGATCATGGAGAGAGCCTGTGCCACTCT
>DASVZE010000461.1:0-14831 GCA_036391775.1 Chloroflexota bacterium
TATTGTACCAGCGGACTCCGGCGGACTCCGGCGGACTCGGCCACGCTTGCACACGCGGGGCTAACGAAGAATTACCGGCCCCTCAAGCCGCCACGGCGGTACCTGTAAGGATCCAGGCTCCATCCATGTCCTCCATCGGGGCATCATGGACCACAGCGCAGGAGAACAGAGACGGAGCTGACAGTTCCTCCCGTTTAAATGTGAAACGTGAGAAGGAGTTTCTCGATGTACGGGTATGAAAGAGATTGGAAAGCGGCCGCCTCGCAACGTTTCGACAGCATCGCCGAGCAATGGCGAGCGCGTGGATTGCCGGGCTCTTCTGAGGTGGATCGCCTCGAAAAGCTGCTTGCGTGTCCTCCCGGCGGAGCAATCCTCGATGCTGGTTGCGGCACCGGTAATTACTCGGTGGCTCTGGCACAGCGCGGCTATCACATCACCGGGTTCGATCTCTCTTCCGCAATGATCGCTCAGGCGCGGCAGGTCGCCGAAACGGCCGGGCTCGGAACGGAGCAAGCATCCTTCGCCGTAGGAGATGTGGAGCGCATCGACGTGCCCGACGGCAGCGTCGACGCGGTCTTCTGCCGCTGCGTGCTGGATTTTGCTCCTCGTCCGGGCGTCGCGCTACGCGAGCTGGAGCGTGTGCTCCGGCCCGCCGGGAGGTTGATCCTCGTCACACTGGGCGCACATTCGCCGGTCAAGTGGGAGTGGTGGCGGCGCTTCCTGCCCGATTACGACGGCCCGCATTACGCCAACGACATCCTGCCGTGGGAGGTAGAGGCGCTTCTAGGGGAGATGGGCTGGCAATTGCTGGATGGCTTTCCCACCTTCGGCCGCACCCTGGAGGGGACAACAAATCCATATACAGAGGACAGTGCGCAGCAACTGGATGATCGAATCCTGCTGCAGACAGTAGCTTCGGGGTGGTGCGTTGTGGCTGTGAGGGGGTAAGGGTGCGTCCGTCGCTCATATGGGGTACGCTAGTACAGGTTGCTGTTTGAGTTCAGACGCGAGGCCCCGTGATGATTCGATTACTGGTATTGATGTTTGCCCTGATGCTGTTCGTCGGCATGGCGATCGCGCTGTTTATCGCCTTCATCTTCATGGTGGTGCTGGCAGCCGCGGTAGGTATCCCGCTCTACTTCATGTCGCAGAAGTGGTTGGGAGCAAAGGGAATAAGTGCCCGGGCACGAACTCCCATCGAGCGCCTGCGCGCGATGTATGTTGACGGCAAGATCGATCTCTTCGAGTTCGAGCGCCGCGTTGCCCAGCTGGTCCACACCGAGCACATTTAGGGAGCGAATCGGACGCCCTCCTCACAGGCTGCAGAGCGCGCGGTCGAAGGCCTGACCCGCGGGCTATTGCAGGGGGCTGGCGCGCCGACTCCAGGAGAGGCGTATCGCCGGAGTGTCACGCTGTTCTGCCGTCTGGTGGCGATGTGGCTCCAGCGGCAACACGGGACGGAGATCGATCCCTGGCTTGATGTTCGGAACTCGCCGTTTCCCGTGGCGGTGGCCGCAGAGGCAAATGCGCATGCCGCGTTAGTGGCAGGCAGCTCGATTTCGCCACACGACACCCTGACCTCCCTGTACAGCAGCCTGTTGGCCCGGCGCTACTGCCTGGAACACGGCGGACTTGTGGCATGCAGCGCTGAGCGCAAAGGCACCGGATCCTTTTTTACCCCGCGTACCATAGCTCACCTCGTGCTTGAGGCGGCGCTCGGGGCGAGCGCGTCGCGGGCGGATCTTCCCCGCATCCTTGATCCGGCCATGGGAACGGGTGTGTTTCTGGTCGAGGCGGTCCGCTGTCTGGCTGATCGAACGGCACGCCCTTCGTCGCTTATCGCGGAACGCTGTGTTTACGGCGCCGATATCGATCCTCTCGCAGTTGAGCTGGCCGTCCTTTCAGTGCATCTAGAAACGGGCGCGCGGATAGACGTCCTGCGTCGACACCTGCACTGTGCGGACATGATAAAGGGGGACACGAAGTCGGAAGGCGAGTGGGATGTGGTTGTCGGGAACCCTCCGTGGGGAGTGCGGTACCCGCCGGCCCAGCGTAGAACACTGCAAGCGCGCTGGCCCGAGTCGACGCGGCGATCATTTGATTCATTCAAGCTGTTTCTCGACCTGGGCTCGGCCGTCACACGAGGCTCGCTCGGCATGATCGTGCCGCAGGCGATGCTGGCACAGAGCAAGCACGCCGACGTACGGGACGTCTTGCTGAAGCGTATGGTGCCGTGCGCCGCGACGCGGTTGAAAGATGGGGTCTTTCCGCAAGCCGCAGCGCCTGCGTGTGTACTGGTGTTCGGGCGGAAGGCCGCGCCGCGCACAGTTGCGCGGCTGGAGGTATCTACCGTTCCTGCAGCGTCCTCGCAGACGATCCCGGCTGCATACTGGAGTGCCGAGCGATTTACCCTGGACGATCCGGGGCCGCTGCAGCTGCTGAGGCGATTGCAGCATCGTCATCCGACATTTGGAAGCCTCGGGGCGCTATATCGGATCCGGGATGTGGGATTGAACTACAACCGCGCGGCGGTGGCCCAGCGGATCTTTTACTCCGAGACGGAGCCGGAGGATCCCCGTGATCTAGCCCGCTACCGGGGTCGTAACTTTGACCGCTATACGGACGTTCACCACGGCGGCTGGCTGAGACACAATGCGCGTGATCTCTTGATGCCCGGCGAGGTGCTTTCCGGCGATTGGTCGACCTACCGGCTTCCGGAGAAGATCGTGCTTCGGCAGACGGCCGATTGCATCGTGGCCACGCTAGACCGCAGCCGAATGGCCATGGGCCGAAGCGTCATGGCGATCACGGCGGAGAGTCAGGTCTCACTTCGGGCACTGCTTGCCCTGCTCAATTCCCGGCTCATCACTTTGCTTTACCGAGCACTCTCCGGTGAGGAGGGCCGTATCCTACCTCAGGTCAAAGCAGGCACCCTGAAACAGCTTCCGGTGCCGTCTATCTGTGCTCTAACCCTCGAAGACATGCGGACGGCAAGCCCTGTCGCTGCCGGTCCGGAGGCAGCCTGGAGGCGGCTCCACGGTCTGGTTGAGCGCTTACTGTCGGCCGAGGGTCAGGATCTCGCCGCGATCCCCCAGATCGATCGGATCGTCTATGACCTATACGGACTGTGTCCCGCTGAGGTCTCGCTGGTCGAGGCCAGGTAGCCTGGTGGTGTGTATGAGCACAGACATCTCGGACCGCCCGCCTTACTGTGAACCATTTCACATGCCTCCACGATGAGGAGGCGTATGCTGTGAAAAACACCGCAGAGAAGGAGCGCGCTATGGAGAACGTGTTGACGGCAGCGGAGGCCCAGTCGTTCGCCGAGAAGCTGGAAGAGTTTGGCAACAAGCTGAACCCCAAGGAGCAGCTTCTCCTCAGCGAGATTCTGTGGCGAGCATCGGCGCTGGAGGATGACGTGAGCGGACACGCCATGGTCTTGCCCGCGCTCCCTCGTCCATGGACTGAGCTGCGCACGCATCTCGGCGAGATCGTGATGAAGATCATGGAGGAGTACGGGCGCTACGCTGATATCAGCGGCATGACGACCGGATATCCCTTCAAGGACAGCTAACGCAGGATCTTGAGTGCCTGCTGCGCCCGTTCGACGTCGTTCCAGGCACCGAACCTCTGGACGATGGCCCGCGTCGCATCCAGTGATTTTCCGGCGCGCGCTCGACTTCCCTCTCGCCGGTCCACCAATCCTCGTTCGACGAGAGTGTGGGCCCCGGTATACGGGTTCGGTATCGCCAACGCTCGTTCGCGGCCCTCGAGACGTGCATGCCTCGCCGCTCGGATACATTTTGGGCCCTTGCTGCACGTCGCCATCAGGACTGGACGGTGGATGTTCGCTACCTTGATATGCACCAGCTGAGTGGTGGGAATTTCTACGTCATCACGATTCTCGAGAACTTTGGCCAAGCCATCCTGGACTCGTCGCCACCCACGATCGCTTTGCAGCTGAATACAACTACCAGGTGCACTGTGCCCATCGCGATCGCCAAAACGACCGTCGTAGCCCGACCGAGGTGCTCGGCTGGATGCAAGGAGTGCAGCGCGATCCGACCGATCTGCATCGGATCTTCTACGCCACACCTTTCGCCACTGGCTCGTCTACGGTGAGCACGGATTAGCGCGTCGACAAGCTGTGGTCTGGCTCCACGGCGAAACGCTGCTCCTGAAGTTCGCTAATGAGCCGCTCGCGCAATACAGCGTGACCTACGAGCCGGATCGCCGGCAGCTCCGAGAGGTGGTGCTGCGGCAGCTTTTTGAGACCCGGTACAGTTCGTCGCAGCTTGCCCCGTGGGAACTTGGGGAAGGCGAGTAGCACAAAGTGGTGCATCTTCCGGCGCCGGTTCGTCGTCCCGGCGGGCAGCAACGAGCGGAACAACGCCGACTTTTCATGGGAAGGAGCCGGGCTAGTGGTTCTTCACCGCTGATCTGATTGACGAAGAGGCAAGACGAGTCGGGGCAGACTCAGATACGTTCCTCACCACCCGCATCATGACTGCCGGGTGTTACAGTGAGCCTGCCTCCAGCGTTGCAGCAGGAGATGAGCATGTTCCGTCTCCTCTCACTTGGCACCCTCCTAGCCGGCGTTTTCATCGGGACCGGCAACGCCCAGAGTGCCAGTGGAAACCGCACCTGGCAGGTATTCGCACCGATCTCCCAGCCCCCAGTGTTCTATGAGCCATCGGCAATTGCGGTGGGTACCGATCACCATCTATTTGTCCTGGACGCGGCCAGCGGAAACGTGCAGATCCTTTCTCCGACAGGCCAGGTGCTTGCGCAGTGGAGCAGCCATCTCACCGACCCGACCGGTATCGCGGTTAGTCGAGACGGCTTCGTGTATCTGGCCGACGCGGGGACCGGCCGGCTGGTGCGATTCTCCCGGAGCGGCGAGGTCGGGTGGGCAGTACAGCTCCCACATACCGGGCGGAAGCAGTTCACGCCGGGGTCGTATCCCATACGCCCAGCGGTCACACCGTCCGGTGAGATCTACGTACTCTATGGCGCCGGCGGCAGCGTCTGGCTGAGCCACGTTTCCGCCGCCGGGCGGCTCCTTGGAACAAGATTCCTCCTGCCCCGGAACCCGCCGCCAGGCGACATCTGCGAGTTCGCCCCCTGCACACACATGGAGACTTGCGACCCGAACTTTGCGGAGCCGCACGACATTGGTGTCGACGGTCGTGGAACCATCTACACCCTCGCGGGGGGAGATTGTACTGAATCCCGCTACGTCATGCTCCAGATGTGGTCACCGCGAGGGATGCTGGTCCACGAGTGGAAGCTCGGCCGGATTCTCTGCACCTGCCCTTTCATCCCGGTAACACTGGCGGTTAGCCGGCAGGGAGCCATAACGATCGCAGGGAGCGGCGTCTATTTGAGCTCTAATCCCCTAGGGGGATTGTCCCGCCTCTCAGCCGCCGGCCACATTGTTTCGCGTCGGCCCATCACGACGTGCGCAGGCAACTATCCTCAGCCTTCCGGGCTGACCGTCGATGGGCGGGGCACGCTTTATCTCGTTGATCGCATGGGTCGCACCGTCCAGATGGTTGCACCGAATCTCCGCCAGCGAGCGATCTGGGGATGCCCGACACACCCACTCTCTCAGCCCTCGCACGTGGAGGTCGATGCTGCGGACGCCGTCTACGTCAGTGACGACGGCCACGGTCGCATGGTGAAGCTCGCTCCAGATGGTCACGAGCTAGCCGTCTGGCAGCATGTCTCCCCACTCGCGTTCAGCGTGGATAGTAATGGTGACACGTACCTGATCCGATACAACAATGGTCCAGATACTGTCGTTGACGCACTGTCGCCCTCGGGCCACCATCTGTGGAGCAAGAGTGGTGACTACTTCACCAGCATTGTCGCGGACGGGCGAGGTCGTGTGTACGTCAGTGCTCGCAAGATTGGAGTTCAAGTGTTGCCGTACATTCTGGTCTATACGACAACCGGACACCTGATCGCTAAGTGGGGAGGGAAGTCGCTTCCGTCATCTCTGAGATCAGACTACCCCCAGTGCATGACCGCTGATGTGAAGGGCAATGTGTACTGCGCCGTGGGCCGGCGGGTGGTGGAGGTCTCCCCGGATGGGCGCGCGCTTGCCACCTGGTCCATCCCGTACGCGAGTTTGAGTCAGGCGGCCCCTGGAGGGACAGCATATTGGCCGCAGCGCGGTCAGTCAGTTGCCGTTGACCGGCAAGGGAACCTTTACGTGGATTACTTTGCAGGCGTGGTTGAGCTCTCTCCGGCGGGCCGTATGCTCGGGCGGTGGGGTGGAATGGGCGCCCTTCCTGGCCAGTTCGTCGACGCCGCGGGCCTAGCGGTCGATTCTCGAGGCACGCTGTACGTGGCCGACAGCGGCAACAACCGGATCCAGAAGCTGTCGTCCCAATAGCAAATACGCAGTCCGGCCCGCTTGCCGTCTTAGATTATGACGGGCTGGTCAGACCGTCACAATCCCTGCTTGGGCGTCGTTCGCTGCTTGACAGTATGCATCAAGCAAACCGATAGTAGTCTCGCGGGACCGGGCTTCGCCGATTCACTCCAGAGCGGGGAGTACTGGTAGCTCTGGCTGAGCCTGAAGAAAGCGAGTGCGGTGTGTGGTTGAGGAGGACAATACGAGCGCAGGACCTGTCGCTCCTCATGAGATCCGCCGCTCGCATTCAACCGGGCGAAGGCAGACAGGTCGCGATCATGATCCTCTATTCGGCCGCCACTGTGGGCGGTGTCTGGACGATCGGATTCAACGGCATCTCACAGGCATTGTTTCTGAGCCGCCTTCCGGCCTCGGACGTTCCATTCACCTTCATCCTTCCGGCCGCGGCCATTCTGGTCATTCTGGCCTCGTACGCCAGGTTGGCTTCGCACTTCAGCCTCTCTGCCCTTACTGCGGGCTCGTCGATCGTCTTGCTACTCCTCGCACTGGTTTTCCGCCTGTTGCTGGCAACACCCTACGGTGGCAGTTTCGCGGTTCTGGCCGGCATCTATCTCTACTGCGAAGCAGTCTCATCGCTCGTCCTGGTCCAGTTCTGGACCTTCGCCGGTCAGATGTTCAATTCACGGCAGGCCCGGCGCCTCTATGGCCTCATCGCGGCGGGAGGGACTGTTTCCTCGGTCGCGGCTGGATTTCTCCTGGCGTGGTTGGTCCGGTACATCGGGGTAGACAATCTTCTGTTCGTCGTGGCGGGCAGCCTCGGTGTTTGCGCTGCATGCGCGATTACCCTTCGGAGCTATCTTCCTTCCTCAGCGCCACTGAGCAGAGAGATAGCGAGAGACGGGAGCGACACGACTGGACTCGAGCCTCTCGGCGGTTGGGTCGAAATCTGGCGGTCTCCCTTGCTCCGCATCATCGCCGGACTCACGATCCTGGTCTCACTGCTTATCAACATCGGCGCCTACCAGTTCTTCCTCGCCCTACAGAATAACTACGCGGGACGAAGCGCCAGCCTGGCCGCATATCTGGGTGGGTTCGCTATCTGGACGGGCGTGGCCGCGCTGGCGGTGCAGCTATTAGGCACGGGACCGCTGATGATGCGATACGGCATCTTCGTGTCGCAAGCGCTCTTTCCCCTTGCGATGGCAGGCGCCGGCGGTCTTACTTTGCTCTCCTGGGGTCCTCTGTGGGCCGTGAGCCTGACCCGAGCGTGTGATCCCACGCTGCGCCAAACGGTGCATAGCGCGTCACTCAATGCTCTCTATATCCCCGTGCCAGCGGAGCAGCGGCGGCGTGGCAAAACAGTGCTCGAGGCACTCTACGCCGTCACCTTCGGGCTGGCGGGCGTGGTCTTCCTGCTGGCACAACATGCGGTGCCGTCCTGGACCTACCAATACTGGTCGGTGCCGGTCATCGTGCTGGCTGTGACCTGGATCGTGCTGCTGATCCGGGCTCGGCCGCAGTACGCTTCCTCCCTCTCCCGCAGTGTGAACACGCGCCGGCTGGACTTTGGGCCTATGACTCTGGACATCGCGGACGAGGCCACGGTTGAAATCCTGGCAAAGGCGCTGCATGGAACCGATGAGCGCGCCATTGTCCATGTCCTCTCTATCATTGCCGATGCGCCCGGGGCAGTCTGGAACTCCTACGTTTCACCTCTTCTCTCGCACTCGTCAGCCGAGGTGCGAGTCATGGCACTGCGCTGTCTCGCCGGGGACGGGGAACCTGGCAGCTCCGAGACTATCGCGCCGATGCTCCATGCCCCCGAGGATGAGGTCCGTGGCGCGGCTATCGAAGCGCTCTGCGCGGTCCTGGGACCGGATGCGATCGAACGCATCGCGCCTTTTCTCGGAGATTCCAGTAGGGCCAGTGCGGGCGCGGCAGTCATTGGAATGCTGCGCTACGGTGACACTGACCAACAGCTACGAGCCGCGAAACGGCTGGAAGCGATGGCCGCCGACGCCTCTCCCGACATGCGCCGCGAGGCCTGTCGCATTCTTGGCGCCCTGGCCGCGTCGGTACTCGATCCGGCGACCTTATCCCTGCTGGCCGGCAGTGAGCCGCCCGCATTGATTCCGGCCGAGCAAATGGACGGGGCGGTAGTCTCGCGCGTGATCGGTATGCTGGGCGACAGGAACGTTCGAGATGTCGCTGCCGATAGCCTGATCAGGTGTGGGTTCGGAGTTGTGCCGGCGTTGGGCGCTGTGCTCGACGATTACGGGGTGGATCCCGCCGTTAGGGCGCGGATCGCGCAGATCATGCAGCGCATCGGGGGTAAGCTGGCGACACAGATGCTGATGGATCACATCGCGGAGCCAGACGACATGGTTGCCGGCGCCATCTTCCGCGCGCTTGCGCATATCCGGACCAACGACCCCCGCATATCCATCGATGAGCCCATGGTGGATGCTCGCCTGGCAGCCGAGCTGTTGGATTGCTATAGATTCCATGTGTGGCGCGAAGACCTCAGCGGGGGTTCGGAGGATCCTCTCCTGGAGGATGCGTTGCGCGTGCGCATTGATCGCGCCCTGGAACGTATCTTCTGGCTACTGGAGGCTCGCTTTCCTCGGCACCGGCTCAACCGGGCACGGCATGTTCTGGCGGCCGCGGATGGAAACGCCAAGGCGTCGGAGGTCGAGCTGCTGGACAGTCTGCTCGACCGGAGAATGTCGAAATTGTTGGTTCCACTTATCGAGGCGCCCGAGAGACAGATCGTCCGTATTGCAGAAGGTCAGCTTGGTATCGCGCGGTGCTCCTCGACGGAACGGCTGGCAGAAGTGGCGGAGAACGGTGATCCCTGGCTGCAGGCATGCGCCATCTTTCGAGCCGGTATCCTGCTCGATCCGGAGCTTACGCCGGCCGTAGAGGCAGGACTTGCCTCGAAGAATACGCTCGTCCGTGAGACGGCTCTTGTGGCCGGCCGCAGGCTTCTGGACCCGGCAGAGCTTGCTTATCTCCTTGAGGGGGAAGCAACCGGTACTGCCTTCCTGGAAGAAGCCGACTTCTCCGGAAGGCAGCCGAGGCGGGGAGGCGCCGCCTGATGTTGTCGACCATGGAACGGGTTCTCTTCCTGCGGACGGTGGATCTGTTCAGCGGCATCGCTGGGGAAGACCTGGCGCCGCTGGCGACCGTAGCAGAGGAGGCACGTTTCAAGGCAGGAGATATTTTGATCCGTCAAGGTGAGGTGGGTGACGGGCTGTACATCATCGTGGACGGCGAGGTGGAGATCAGGGCAAGCTCGGACAGTCAGATAGCTGTGCGCCGTTCAGGTAGCGTGATCGGCGAGATGGCGGTGCTTTCCGGGCAGCTGCGGTCGGCGACCTGTATCGCGGCAAGCGAGGTTCTGGCCCTCCGGATGCTGCGGGATGATTTCCTCGAGATGCTCGCGGAGCGCCCCGCTCTTGCCCTGGGGATAATCAATATCCTGACGCAACGCCTGACCGAAGTAACGCAGCGTCTCGCAAATACGAGCGAGCGCGAGTTGAGTAGGTAGGCGCGGCATGCTGAAGCGATTAATGAAGTGATGGGGTAATGGGGTAAAAGAAGTGGTAAAGGTCCCGTCATGCTGGTATGGTATCGATCGTCGGAAGGGTGAACTCGCGACTTTGCGTAGCGAGCGTTTCTGGCAATAGGAGGAGCAAATGAGACTACGGATAGGGTTCTTTGCCGGTTTGGTTCTGGCGTTGTCACCGAGCATGTCCCCAGCGCGGGCGGCAGTGTCTCTGGTGCCTCCTCAGGGTTATCAAACCAACCAGCAGTATTCGGCAAGCAATGCCGGTATTTCGAATGTCCAGGCAAGCAGCCCGGCGTCAGGTGGAGCCTCGACGTTTGGTGGCACGTGCCAGGGTGTCGTCACGTACAACACGGACCACGGAGAGTCGGACATCCAGATAGACCCACATAACTCAAATCACCTATTGGCCGCGTCCAAGTTCTTTTATTCCGACTCTCAGTACGTTTTTCATCTGGGGTCCTATGTCTCTTTCAACGGCGGCTCTTCCTTTAGCGACCAGATCATCCCAGGATATGACTGCGTTACGAGCGGTAACCCCCAGGAGTGGGTGAACACCACCGATCCGACAGTCACGTTTGATGGTCAAGGAAATGCATATGCGCTCGTGCTCGCGTTCAACTGGCAGTCGACGAACAGCCCTGACGCTGTTGTTGGGGTCTCGAAGAGCACAGATGGAGGAAGAACTTGGCGAACGCCAACTATCTTAGCAACCGAGCAGTCTGCCGCCCTTGGCGACTCGTTTGATAAGCAATGGATTACGGCTCACGGAAATAACGTGTTCGCCGCATGGGCCGTCTTCAACGGTAATTCCGTCACTGCATACGATTCCTATAGTACGGACGCAGGGACAACCTGGTCCAAGCCGACAAAGATGACCTCTCCCTCGATCGATCAGCCGCAAAATACGTATGTCTACCCACGCTTTGCGCCGGACGGCACACTCTATGTGGCGTTCACCAATTCTCCCAACAAGCAGCAGCAGAAGTTTGGGTACGAGAAGGTCTACATTCTCAAGTCGACGGACGGGGGCGCGACCTTCACCAACCAGGGCCCGGCCGCCACGTTCAACAGCCCACCGGCAATGTATCAGAACACGACTTTCCGCGACGGCATCGACGACTATTTCCAGGTTTCTCCGTACGATGGATCGCTACTGCTCGCCTATCAAGACTGGAATCTGGAAGGGACCGGAACAACCGATATCTTTGCCATGATCTCCCATGATGGGGGCAAAGTTTGGTCGACGCCCATTCTGGTCAATGATGATCCCAATACGGCGGCGACCGACCAGCTGCAGCCAGCAATTGCCGCGGCGCCCGGGACGGGCCGCATAGCAGTGGCGTTCTACGACCGTCGACTCCCTTGTCCCAGCCACGATTCGAACATTCTGACGGCAGACTGGGGTGCCACGAATTTCTGTATCAACACGTCCGTGCAGTTCTACGATGCCAATCTGACACCCATTGGTCACAATGTCCGGGCTTCAGCCGACACCTGGGACCCGCAGCAGAATCCCTCCATAGACGAGTTCGGCGAAGGCTTCATCGGCGACTACTTCGGCCTCGCACTCTCCAATACGCAGACACGCGTGTTCAATGTCTCGACGGCCAATCTGGGGAGTAATCCGGATCATTACCAACAGCAAATCCTGCAAACGGTTACGACGCCTTGACGGTCATGGAACAGGGACGTTAGCGCCTACTTGTTGACGGTTGCGGGGAGTCGGTGGGACGGAATCAGGACTTCCTGGTTTCGCTCTACCGGCCCGGCCGCGCTGAAATAGCGGAGAGCGCGGCGATCAACAGCGCGACCACGGCTGCTGCGATCTCCCCGGCCGAGACATATCGGCAATCCGCCTTGATCGTCGCCGTGTAACCGAACGCGTGGATGGGACCGCAGCTCACGGTAGGGCCGCCATGCGGCGTGCCGCTGTAGACGACGAGCGCTGCCACGCCCACCAAGAGAAACAGAATGGCGAGAACGATCCGCATTCAGGCACCCACCGTGACGGCTTCAGTCTCGGCAGGAACGCGTGCGGAGATCGCGCTCCATACTCGGAACGGAGTCAATGGCATGTCGAGATGCTCGATCCCCAGCGGAGTCAGAGCGTCCATCACGGCATTGACCACCGCCGGTGTTGAGCCGATCGTGGCCGCCTCTCCGATACCTTTAATGCCCAGTTGATTGCGGGTCCCCGGCGTGTTGGTGTGCCCCGTCTCGTAGATGGGTAAGTCGGCGGCGCCGGGTATGGCGTAGTCGACAAAGGAACCCGTCACTAGCTGACCGTCGTCGGTGTACACCATCTCCTCGAACAACGCCTGCGCCAGGCCCTGCGCGATTCCGCCGTGTACCTGTCCTTGCACTAGCTGGGGGCTGATGATGGTGCCGCAGTCATCGACTGTCAGTATCCTCTGCACGTTGACCCTGCCCGTATCGCGCTCCACCTCGACCATGACGAGATGCGTGCCGAAGGGCGCCGTCACCTCGTCGGGACGAAAGTTGTTCACCGCGACCAGTCCAGGCTCCGTACCCTCCGGCAAATTGCCGCCGTCATATGCCGCCCTGGCCACTTCTTCCACCGTCTGGAATCGATCCGGTACGCCGCGGACTCGCCATGCGCCGTCCTCCAATTCCAGGTCCTCGAACGCCGCCTCCATCAGGTGGGCAGCGATCCGGCGCATCTTGGCGCGCACCAGCTCCGCCGCGCGGTGCACAGCCGGGCCGCCGACAGCTGTGCCGCGGCTGCCCATGGTGCCGAAGCCACTTCCCATGGAGGTATCACCGTACATTACTTTCACTCGCTCGTAGGACACACCCAGCAGATCGGCCGCTATTTGGGCAAAGGTGGTCTCCTGGCCCTGACCGTGCGGGGAGATACCGGTATAGACAGAGACGGTGCCGTCCTGCTCCATGCGCACGGTGGATGTCTCCCAGCCGAAGCCGCAGATCTCAACATACGAGGCCATGCCGATTCCGACCAGCCGGCCCTGGGCACGAAGTCGCTCCTGCTCCTCGCGCATGCGCGGGTATTCAAAGCGCTCCAGCGCGGTATCCATGGTCGCTTCATACTCCCCTGAATCAAAGACCGGAAAATCTGGAAGCTCGTAGGGAAAGGCTTCCGGCGGAATAAAGTTCCGCCGCCGAACCTCGGCAGGATCCATGCCGAGCCTGCGTGCCAGCACGTCGATACCGCGCTCTATAAAGTAGGCTGCCTCCGGGCGTCCCGCGCCGCGATATGCGCCGATGGGCGTCTTGTTGGTCAGCACGGTCAATGACTCGGTGTAAACGTTCCGAATCGTGTAGCAGCCCGTGATCATACCGGAGGTGGTATCGCCCAACCAGGTCGTGGAGAAGGCGCCGGAGTCAACCAGCAGGCGCAGGCGCAGTCCCGTGATTGTGCCATCCCGCCTGGCGGCGAGCTCGATGTAGGCAATCTGGCCACGCCCGTGGACGGTGGCCTGGAGATGCTCGGTCCGCGTCTCGATCCACTTCACCGGTTGATTGAGCTTGCGGGCGAAGTGGGCTACCAGAATGTCCTCAGGATAGCCGCCAATCTTGCAGCCGAAGCCGCCGCCCACCTCGGGGGCGATCGCTCGCACTCGCGTCTGCGGCAAAGAGAGCGCCTCACAGATGGCATCGCGCGTCATGTGGGCTGCCTGCGTCGAGCTCCAGATGGTGAGCGAGTCGGCTCCGCGTTGATAGGCGGCCACGATGCCGCGAGGCTCAATTGGATTGGGGGAGAGGCGCTGGCTGATCATGCGGAGGGAAATCGTCACATCGGCCTCTGCAAAGGCGCGGCCGGGATCGCCCGCGGTGAACACCTTGCGCTCGGAGATGTTGTTCGCGGCAAATTGGTGGATTTGCGGAGCGCCTGGATCCATGGCGCGCTCGGCATCGCCCACCCCGGGCAGGTCCTCATACTTCACCGCGATGCGCTCCAGCGCATCAGCCGCCACCTCACGGCTGGTAGCAACCACGGCGGCCACCGGATCACCGATATACCTGGCTTTGTCCTCTGCCAGCGGGGGCCGAGGCGGAGGACCGCCTTCACCGTCGACCCGACCCTCCAGAGGAGGAATCAGATCGGCCACCTCCCGTCCGGTCGCGACATCAACCACACCCGGCATCTCCAGCGCGGCAGCGACGTCGATCCCAAGAATACGGGCATGAGGATATGGACTACGCAGGAGCGCCATGTGCAGCATGCCTGGAAACACAATGTCGTCGACATAGGTTGCCGAGCCGGTGATCAGGCGGGGATCTTCCCGGCGACGCATCTGGCCGCCCATATAGCTGGTCGTGGGCATGGGCTATCCCCCTGGCCTCCATGTGGCATGGGAAAGGTGGCGCGAGCTTCGCCCCAGGCGGAGAACGACTCGCCTCGAGCCACCGGTAGCCCAGTATATCGACCGATGTGCAGCGGTTGAGTCATGTTGCTACGCTGGGAATACAGCGAAAGGACAAGATCCCATGGCGACCCATCCATTCTTCCGTTACTCCATGTGGGACGGCAGCCAGACCGTCCCCAATTTCAGCGCCGACGAGCTACTCGAGACCATGGCCGACGATCTATTGCGAGGCGGTGACCCGGAGCGGGCGCTGCGCAGCATGATGAACCGCGGCTTCCGCCTGCCGGACGGCCGCCGTTTCGAGGGAATGCGGCGCCTGCAGCAACAAATGCGCGAGTACCGGCAGGATGTCTTCTCGCGTTATGACCCCAACGGGCTGGTAGATCAGATTCGAGGCGAATTGAACAGGATTCTCGCCATGGAGCGCGAGGAGATCAGTGAGCGCCACGAGAAGGCTGATGGGGATAGCGATTCGCAGGACTCCGGAGAACCCGAGGTCCCCTCACCCTCCAACCCCCTCTCCCACTCT
>DASVZE010000462.1:0-1611 GCA_036391775.1 Chloroflexota bacterium
TGGCATCGTGCTCCAGCTCGGTAATGACCACCTCATCTCCGGGGGCTAGACGGCGCGCCAGTGCGTGGCTCAACTGAAATGTCAGAGAGGTCATATTGGGTCCGAAGACGATTTCCTGGGATGAAGCGGCACCGAGCAAATCGGCCATCGCTTGCCGAGCATCGGCGAGCAGGGCGTCTGTTTCCCGCGACGTTACGAATGCGCCGCCCACGTTAGCGTTGCTGTGCTGGAGATACGAGGCATAGCCCGCGATCGTTTCACGTGGAACCTGGGTCCCGGCCGGGTTATCGAAGTACAGCAATGGCTCGCCGTTATAGCTGCGAGCAAGTGTGGGGAAGTGCGAACGCATTCTTGCAGGATCGAGCATCGGCTTCTCCCATGGAATCAATGCCTCACCATAATAAGCACGGTGCGCTTTGGATGTGGATGTCGAGATGAGTTACGGAAATGTGCTACTTGTTTGACCGACCCGATGGGTGCGTCGTATCATGCGCGCGTTGGCCGCTCTACTCTGAGCCACGAATTCTGACAGAAGCGGCACACTGATTGGAGGCGCGGAACGTGGATGGGGTTGAAGAGACGCTACAGAAGGTGCCGTTGTTCTCGGGACTGAACCGCAAGCAGGTGGCAGCGCTGGCACGTGGTACGACATCGCGGCGATACCAGCCCGGGCAAGAGATTGTCTCCGAGGGCCAGATGGGTCTCGGACTGTACTGTATTCAGGAGGGGCTGGTCCGCATCACCCAGCATGCGGCGTCCGGGGAGGAAACGCCGGTGCGGACCATGGGGCCCGGTGAGTCTTTCGGCGAGCTTTCGCTGCTGGACAATAATCCGCGGTCAGCCACTGCCACCGCCGTTCAGCCCACCACGGCATTGCTGCTGGACAAGGCGCAGTTTCTGGGGCAGCTTCGCGCACACCCGGAGATCTCTTTGCCTCTGCTTGAGGTCCTGGTCAAGTGGCTACGGGAGAGTGACCGGAGAGCCGCCGAGCTGAGCTAAGAGTTGCGCCTACGTTTCACGTGAAACATCAAGGAGCCTGGCACCGATGCCCGGCTCTCTTCCTTGGCGCGTCCTCTATCCTTCGACCATATAGTTAAACGTCACGGTGGCGGCTCGCGACGTGTTGAAGGTGATAACAAACCCTGTGGTGCCGCTCTGCACCGCGAACCCGGTCACAACAGAAGGATCCGAGCCGGTGGGAGAGACCACCACCAGGGGAGCCGTCGAGTACGGTCTCGAGAAAGTGATGCCACAGGTCTCGGTTCCGCTCCCGCCGGCGGTGATTGTGCACTGCCCCCGCGTGTCGCGATTGCCCATCATATGCGCCGCCGCATTGCTGCCGTTGGCGTCGAGCTGCACGATACCGCCGGAACTCACTTCCAGGGTGCTACTCAAGACGACTTTCGGCGTATTGATCGCGACCTGTGACGAATTGGCTATCTTCCCAGTGGTGAGAGTCCCGCCCACGGTAGCGTCGTTGATCACGCTCAGTGCCGGCGTCGACAGACTTCCGCCGACCGTCAACAGACCACCGCTTGCCACGGAGAGTGACGCGGTCTGGCCATTCTGCGTGATGGTGAGCGCCTGTGTACCGTTTATGCCACCGGCAGA
>DASVZE010000463.1:0-4556 GCA_036391775.1 Chloroflexota bacterium
CAGCGGCCGCAGCTTCCGTAGAGCGGGCAGTCCGTAACCTGGTCGTCAGCAGGTCGATTCCCACGCTTGACGCCAACAGTGGCCTCAGCGCGGATCGGGTAGGGGACATGATCGTTGAGGAGCTTGTACGAGTACCGCGCCATGCGGCCACGGATACAACGGCGTAGCGCTCTCGGCTCGGATGCCGAAACCAGTGAAAGGAACCGATACAGTGCAAAAAGACATTTTCGTCGTGGGCGGCGCACGTACGCCGTTCGGCTCTTTTGGTGGATCATTCAAGAACACCAGCGCCATTGAGCTTGGGACCGCTGCCGCGATTGGAGCGCTGGAACGTTCCGGCGTGGGAGCGGACGAGGTGGATCAGGTCGTATTCGGCAACGTCATACAGACGAGCCCAGATGCAATTTACATGGCACGGCACGTCGGTCTCCGAGCCGGTATACCGGACGAGGTGCCCGCATTGACCGTCAATCGGCTATGTGGCTCAGGGTTGCAAGCCATGATCAGCGGAGCACAGGCGATGCTGCTCGACGAGTGCAGTGTCGTGCTGGCGGGCGGTGCGGAGAATATGAGCCAGGCGCCGTATGTGGTTCGTGGCGCGCGGTGGGGACTACGTCTCGGTAGCTCGGAGTTTCAGGATTATCTCTGGGAATCGTTGATGGATCCCTATTGCGGCTGCGACATGGCGAACACGGCCGAAAACCTGGCCGAACAGTACGACATAAGCCGCGAAGAGGTGGATCAATATGCGCTGCGCAGCCAGCAACGAACGACCGCAGCGCAAGAGCGATGCTACTTCTCGGCTGAGATAGTTCCAGTCCAGGTGCCCGGAAAAAAGGGCACGATAGAAGTGCGACAGGACGAGCACCCGCGACCCGATACGACGCTGGAAGGATTGGCAAAGCTGGTACCCACCTTCCGACAAAATGGTGTGGTCACGGCCGGCAACGCCAGCGGTATCGTGGACGGAGCTGCCGCGGTCATTCTGGCAACCACGGACGCGTTGAATGACAGAAAGCCGATCGGCCGGATTGTCTCGTGGGCGGTTGTCGGTGTCGAACCCAGGATTATGGGGATCGGTCCGGCAAAGGCCATCCCCGCCGCGCTGGAACGTGCGGGTATGACGCTCGACGAAATCGACCTCATCGAGATTAACGAGGCGTTCGCCGCGCAATATCTTGCAGTGGAGCGAGAGCTTGATCTTGAGAGGGAGAAGGTCAACGTTAACGGTGGTGCCATCGCCCTCGGGCACCCCCTTGGAGCGAGCGGTGCCCGCCTTGGGCTGACGCTCCTCTATGAGCTACAGCGGCGCGGGGGCCGGTTCGGAGTGGCCTCGGCTTGTATCGGAGGCGGGCAGGGAATTGCGGTAGTGTTCGAGACCGTACCCACGGGTAGTTAGCGCAATCGCACCCCTGCGGCGATGGGCTCATAGGAAGATCGTAAGCCGCTGCTTCTTCCTGGTAGTTGATGCGGCAGCTACGACTGGGCCAGGCAGCTATTATTGCCAAATCCACAGAACGGGCGTATACTTTAGACACTCGAGGGGAAGTGGTGCATGGTTCCGCGCGACGTCATGCATTCCCCAAACGGAGGACACGTGACTAACGGCGCGATTTCAACAGCCGCCCCGAGATGCAGGCCCGTGCTCCTGACAGTGGACGACGATCCGGGAGTTTCCCAGGCCGTCGCGCGAGATCTGAGAAGCAAGTACGGTGAAGCCTTCCGGATTCTGCGCGCCGACTCCGGGAGTTCGGCACTGGAAGTCTTGAACCAGCTCAAGCTCCGCGGCGACGACGTCGCGTTGCTCCTGGTTGACTACCGCATGCCGGAGATGAATGGCATTACCTTTTTTAAGCACTCGCTCGAGGTGTTCCCAGAAGCCAAGCGCGTGCTGTTGACCGCTTACGCTGATACCAACGCAGCAATCCAGGCAATCAATGAGGTACAGCTCCATCACTATCTCCTGAAGCCCTGGGACCCTCCTGAGGAAAAGCTGTATCCAATCGTTGATGACCTGATTGACGACTGGTTTGCAGATCACCGTCCAGCCTTCGAGGGGGTAAGGGTCATCGGCCACCGCTGGTCGGCCCGCTCTCACGAGGTAAGAGATTTTCTGGCGCGTAACCAGGTGCCGTACCAGTGGCTGGAAGTAGAGGATGACCTTGACGCTCAGCACCTGCTGGCCGCCAGCGGCATCGCGGCATCGCCGGAAAATATGCCGGTCGTTCTGACGCAAGCGGGCAGGGCGCTGCAATCGCCCAGCAACCGTGAGCTGGCGGATGAGATCGGGCTGCGCACCCGCGCTGAGCTTCCATTCTATGATCTCATCATCGTCGGTGGGGGTCCGGCCGGGCTGGCGGCGGCAGTCTACGGCGCGTCCGAAGGACTTCGCACTGTCCTGATCGAGGCCGGCGCACATGGCGGACAGGCCGGACAGAGCTCACGCATCGAGAATTATCTTGGCTTCCACAGCGGCGTCAGCGGGAACGAGCTTGCGCGGCGAGCCATTGTGCAGGCCGAGCGTCTCGGTGCTGAGTTGATCGCAGTCAACGAGGTAAGCGGGCTTGACGTACGCGGGTCGGTGAAGCTCGTGCAACTGAGTGATGGTACGAAGTTAAGTGCTCATGCGGTCGTCATCGCCACGGGCGTCTCATATCGCCGGCTGGCCGTCCCCGGCATCGACGAATTTTCCGGTCGGGGCGTTTACTATGGCGCTGCCGCCGCCGAGGCTCGCCGAACGGCCGACGCCGACGTGTACCTGGTGGGAGGCGCCAATTCGGCTGGGCAGGCAGCTGTATACTGCGCGCAATTCGCCCGCAGCGTGACCTTGCTCGTCCGCTCCGACAAGCTGGAGAAAGGGATGTCGCAGTATCTGATCGACCAGATTCGCGGCATCCCCAATATCAACATTCGCTTGCAGGCGGAGGTTCTGGCCGTGCATGGCGTTGACCATTTGCAATCCATCACCATTGCCGATGCTGTGTCAGGCGGGCAAGAAGAACTTCCGGCGAACTATTTGTTTATCTTCATCGGCGCCCAGCCGCACACCGACTGGGTGGGTCCCTCGGTGACACGCGACGACCGGGGATTCATCCTCGCCGGCCTTGATCTGGTCCAGGGCGGGGCACGGCCGCGGGGCTGGCCCCTGGAAAGGGATCCCTTTCCGCTGGAGACCAGCATTCCTGGCGTGTTTGCAGCAGGCGACGTCCGCCACTCCTACGTCAAGAGGGTTGCAGCGGCGGTCGGCGAAGGGTCCATGGCTGTTTCCCTTGTTCACCAGTACCTGGCGAAGCCATGACACTTCCCGACGAATTGCGGCAGACTTTCCTCTTTGAGCGCCTGAACGACGAGCAGCTCGAGGAGCTGGCGGCTGCAGGCACGGAGGTAAGCGCCGCGGAGAATGAAATTCTCTTTCGCGAAGGCGAGCCGGCAGACTTTCTCTGGATGCTGCTTGATGGTGAGCTGGAGCTGAGCCGGCACATCCATGGCCAGAAGCTGAAGCTCATGACCACCGATCGCAAAGGCATCTATGCGGGTGGTTTCCGCGCATACGGGGAGGGTTTGGGCGCTGCGTATCGGGCAACGATCCGGGCGACAAAGAAGAGCAGACTTTTCCGGCTCTCTGCGTCCGAACTTGCCCGACTTCTCTGGGCGTGGTTCCCCACGGGCAAACACCTGCTGGATGGCCTCTTTCAAACGGTGGAATGGATTGAT
Source organism: Chloroflexota bacterium (assembly GCA_036391775.1). Lineage (GTDB taxonomy): Bacteria > Chloroflexota > UBA5177 > UBA5177 > UBA5177 > DASVZE01. The sequence goes on from DASVZE010000463.1 coordinate 3,715, forward strand.
TCCACGGTTCGCGAGCGCGAGTCACTGGTTGCTCTTGGAACGATGGCCGCCGGATTGGCGCACGAGCTCAACAACCCGGCAGCTGCCGCGGTGCGGGCTTGCGACGACCTCCGGTCCACTCTGGGAATCATGCAACAAGGACTCCGAGAGCTCGCAGAGCGCGGGCTTTCCCCGGATCAGCTCGAGACCATCTTTGCGCTCCAGACGAGCGTGACGGCCGTAGAACGTGACAATCGATCGTTCGATCCGCTCGACGTTTCAGACCGTGAGGACGAGATCATGGATTGGTTACGGGTCCGGGGACTGGACGACGCGTGGAAGCTCGCTCCGAGTCTGGTGAACGCCGGCCTGGATATCGCATGGTTAGATAGCGTCGAGCAAAACCTCGGCCCGAATGCTCTGTCGCCCGGGCTGCGCTGGATCAGCTGTGGACTTACGGCATCGAGCCTGCTCGAACAGCTCGACGGAGCTACCAGGCGGATCTCCGGCCTGGTGCATGCGGTCAAGGAGTATACCTATATGGACCGAGCCCCAGTCCAGGAGATCGACCTGCACGAAGGGCTCGATAATACACTGATTATCTTGGGTCATAAAGTCAAGCAGGGAGTCCACGTGGTCAGGGAATTCGACCGCTCACTGCCACACATCGAGGCCTACGGCAGCGAGCTGAACCAGGTGTGGCTCAACCTGCTGGATAACGCGATTGACGCCGCGGGAGGAAGTGGTCGGGTGCGGATTCACACCGCTCGCGCAGACGACACCGTCGTGGTCGAGATTTCAGACAACGGCCCTGGCGTGCCTGAGGATGTCCGGCGCCGCATCTTCGAGCCGTTCTTCACCAC
>DASVZE010000464.1:0-2430 GCA_036391775.1 Chloroflexota bacterium
CTCCAGGAAGTATTCAGCCTCGTGTCCGAATTCGGATATTCGCGCTATCCGGTGATCGAAGACACCATTGATACGGTCATCGGAATCCTCTATATCAAGGATATTCTCGTAGCCATGTCGGCAGGTGAGGTGAAGCGCGAGGACGACATCCAGCAATTCATCAGGCCGGCGTACTTCATCCCGGAGAACAAACGGGTGAGCGAGCTTCTGTCGGAGATGCAGCGGGAGCGGTTCCAGCTCGCCATCGTCATCGATGAATTCGGCGGCACGTCGGGACTTGTGACGCTCGAAGACCTAATCGAGGAGATCGTCGGCAGCATTCATGACGAGCTTGAGACCGAAGAGAAGGAAGTACAGATCGTGGACGAGAAGAACTTTGTCGTTTCGGGACAGTCTGCGCTGGACGAGGTAAACGAGCTGCTCGGCACCAGCCTTCAGTCCAAGGATTTCAATACTCTCGGCGGGTTCGTGTTTGGGCTCTTCGGCAGGATGCCCAAGGTGGGAGAGCAACTCAAGTATAAGAACCTTAAGCTCGAGATCCTTGAGCTCGAGGGCAGGAAGATCAGCAAGATCAAAATGACAAAGCTGTGACGCCCAGAGCGCATAGAGCATGGCGTATGCGCTATTTACTCGTTGTTCATTGCCCTATGCTGAATGCCATTATGGAGGTGAAGTTTTGCAGAAGAGAGTGACAGTCGTTGGCGCGGGGCATGTGGGGGCGACCCTCGTGCAGCGGATCGCAGAGACCCGACTCGCAGACGTGGTGATGATGGACGTGGTGGAAGGTGTGCCGCAGGGTAAGGGGCTTGATCTCCTCGAGGCCGGGCCTGTGCTGGGGTACGACTCGAAGGTTGCCGGAACGAACGGATATGACGAGACCGCCGGTTCTGATATAATAGTGATTACGGCCGGCCTGGCGAGAAAGCCGGGCATGAGCCGCGACGACCTGCTCGCAGCGAACGGAGACATCGTGAAAAAGGTCGCCCAAGAGACGGGGCGTCGTTCTCCGAACGCCATCATGATCGTGGTTACGAATCCCATGGATGTGATGGCCTTCGTGGCCATGAAGGCGAGCGGTTTTCCGCGTGAGCGGGTGGTCGGCATGGGCGGCGTTCTCGATTCGGCACGGTTTCGGACCTTTATCGCCATGGAACTCGGCGTGTCCGTTGAGAATACGCACGCATTCGTGCTCGGCGGCCACGGCGACTCTATGGTGCCGCTGCCGCGCTATTCCACGGTGGCAGGTATCCCTATCACGGAGATAATGAGCGCTGAGCAGATCAGCCGGCTTGTCGAACGCACGCGGAACGGTGGCGCCGAGATCGTGACCCTGCTTAAGACCGGGAGCGCATACTACGCGCCGTCGGCAGCAACGCTCGAGATGGTCGAGGCCATTCTCCTGGACAAGAAGAAGATCCTCCCCTGTTCCGCCTATCTCGAAGGAGAGTACGGTGTGAAGGGCGCCTTCGCCGGCGTGCCGGTAAAGCTCGGCGCAAAAGGCGTGGAACAGGTGGTCGAGATCACGCTTAGCGCTAATGAGAACGCAGCGTTTATGAAATCTGTTGATGCAGTGAGGGCGGGATGCGCGAAATTCATGTAGACGAAATCAGGGACAATGTGGCCCAGATCTGCATTGATGCGGCGTACAACCTGAGCGAAGACGTGCTCACGGCATTCGACCGCGCGATCGAGACGGAGACCGCGCCGGGGGCAAAGGAGATCATCGAGCTCCTGAAGGAGAATGCCCGCATTGCGAAAGAAGACCACATTCCACTCTGCCAGGACACGGGTATCGCCATCTTTTATGTTGAGATCGGCCAGGACCTCCGGATCAAGAACGGCTTCATTGTCGACGCCGTCAACGAAGGTGTTCGCAAAGGTTACAAAGAAGGCTATCTCAGGAAGTCCGTGGTAGACCCCATCACGAGGAAAAACACCGGCGACAATACCCCGGCCATCATCTATACCGAACTCGTGCCTGGAGACAAACTCAAAATATCGTTTATGCCCAAGGGAGCGGGGAGTGAGAACATGAGCGTCATCCGGATGCTCCGGCCGACCGAGGGCGTGGAAGGCATCAAGAACTTCGTGCTCGAGTGCGTGCAGAAGGCAGGCGCCAATCCGTGTCCGCCGGTCGTGATCGGCGTGGGCATCGGCGGCGATTTTGAGAAGGCTGCGCTCATCGCCAAGAAGGCGCTTCTCCGGCCCGTCGGCAGCCCAAATCCGAAGTTGGAACTCGCATCCCTCGAGGAGACGCTGCTCAAGGCCGTGAACAGGACGGGTATCGGTCCCGAAGGGCTCGGCGGCAAAGTAACGGCTATGGCCGTGCACGTGGAGAGCTTTCCATGCCACATCGCAAGCCTCCCGGTGGCTGTGAACATCAACTGTCATGCGGCGAGGCATAAGACGATAGTTCTCTAGCAGGGAGCG
>DASVZE010000465.1:0-2307 GCA_036391775.1 Chloroflexota bacterium
AGATCGGCATCCCCTGCCGGTATGTGAGCGGGTATCTCTTCCACCGTGGAGCCGAAGGAGAGCGCTCGGCCCCTGATGCAACGCATGCGTGGGCGGAGGCAATGCTTCCGAGCGTCGGGTGGATAGGCATGGATCCAACCAATGATCTCATGGTGCAAGACCGGCATATTCGCGTTGCCGTGGGCCGGGACTACGCCGACGTCCCGCCGACCCGAGGTGTTTTCAAGGGACGGGCAGACACCGAGCTCGCGGTCTCGGTCAAGGTCTCACGTTCAGAGACGCCTCCCATTGAGCTTCCCGAGGAGACAGAAACAGAGCCGCGATATCACAAGACCACAGACCTGGAACGGCTGTCCGGGCGCGATCTACAGGAACAGCCCCAATAAGGTGCATTATCCCGCTTTGCGATAGTCCACCGCGGCCAGTCCAACACGCTTGCTGGTCGAAAGCCGGCCACTGCAAGAGGCACGAAAAGTCCCGGAGGTAGGCGCCACGTCACTGTAGTCTCGACCTGCCGCGATGGTGACATAGCTCAGTCCTGGCTCGCGTTCGTGTGTCGGATCGAACGGGTATGCTCGCATCTGACCTCCCCGGCTGGACGGCAGCAGGACTTCCACCCAGGCGTGGGTCCCTCCCTCGCCCAGCATGTGTCCCGATATGTAGCGAGCGGAAAGCCCGCAGAGCCGGCAGAGCGCGATCATGACGTGCGCGTAATCCTGGCACACGCCGTGCCCCAGAGCCAGCGCTTCGGCGGCCGTGGTATGAATGGTCGTGGCGTCATGCGCGTACTGCATGTGCGCGTAGACCCAGCGATTGATCATTCCGGCGAGGTCAAGCCCTGTCAGACCGAGCGCCAGGAGCTCGGCGGCGGCGGATTGTAGCGTCGCGTCGGCTTCGGTGCGAGATGAGGGCCGGAGGAATTCCCTCATCACCCGAGTCGTGCCTGGAGCCTCCCGTGCTCCGTCCGACCGCCGTTCCACCACAATCCATGCCTCAAAGTCGATCGATCCTTCTACCCGTGGGACGTCGATCTGCAGCACCGGGTTCCCGAAAGTGTCGTGCGTCAGCCTGATATCCGCCGTCTCTGCCGAGACGTCGAGGCGGTACATGAGACGTCTCTGGTCAATGTAGTGATCGGGTGGGAGAATCATGAGTCGATGGTGGAGATCCTCAATTGGATCCGGATACTCATAGCGAAAGCGTTGATGGATCAAAAAGGTGCTGCGGTGCACCCGGTCCCACTCAACATCATCGTGGTCCAGAACGGCCAATGAGGTTACTTCGGCCCCTTGAATGCCGGCCACGTGCTGTTCGAACAGCTCACCGCTCACCATCTTCATCGCGCTGCTGCGTCGCTCCCGGACGCGACGGGCGTCGGCAGAACCTCATCGGCACGAACCACCATGCTGCGCAAGGTGTGGCTGCCATAGGTAGTGACCATAGCGACGTCAAGCGCATCCCGTCCGCGGCCGATGACCACGCGTCCGATTCTGCGCTGGTTGTTCCGCGGGTCGAAGGTCCGCCATCGCCCGCCCAGATACGCGTCGAACCAGGCACAGAAATCCATGGGAGTGTCGGGCGGGGGTACACCGATATCCGGAAGATAGCCAAAGACGTAGCGAGCGGGGATATTCATGGAGCGGCAAAAGGTCACGGCGAGGTGGGCGAAGTCACGGCATACGCCGGCGCGCTGTTGGTAGACATCAACAGCCGTTGTCATTGGTGTGCTGGTCCCGTACTGGAAGCGGATGTTGTTGTGGACCCAGTCGCAAATTGCCTGGACCCGTCCCCAGCCCGGCTCCGTCTCGCCGAATAGCTCCCATGCTGTATCGGACAATTCGTCTGAAAGGCAGTATCGGCTGGGCAGAGTGAAATGGAGCGTATCATCCGGCAAATTGTCGACCGGCCACTGAAGGGCATCCGGATCGACCTCGTCTGCATCACCGGGGACGTCCACCAGAGCATCAAAACGGAGCGAAAAGACTCCGCCGGGAAGTGTGAATCGCCGGCAGGTGTTGCCGTAAAGATCCTGGAAATCATGCACGCTCACCGGGGGATCACATTCCCAGGTCTGGTGGATCACGCGGTGAGCGCCGTCCCGATGTGGCTGCACCTGCATAACCGCAGGAGTGGCCCACTGCGTTTCATAGACGAAGTCGCAACCTACTCGAAGCTCCATCCCGTCCCTCTCAATAGATCCGCGCTACCGTCTCTCTGTGCGCGATTTCACCATGATCGCAGGACAGACGAGACCATTCAACATGAGCCCGCAGACGGATAGATCTGCCGGAAGAGCGATCCGCCGTT
>DASVZE010000466.1:0-1542 GCA_036391775.1 Chloroflexota bacterium
TGCTGGAGGAACTTCAGGGTCGAAAATCACCGCGCTTGTTCTTGGCCAGGTTGAGGATTCGGTGGTGCGATGTGATAGCCGAGGCTCCGGAGTTGCCGAATCAGGGTCGAAAATCACCGCGCTTGTTCTTGGCCAGGTTGAGGATTCGGTGGTGCGATGTGGTAGCCGAGGCTCCGGAGTTGCCGAATCATTCGCCACGTACGCAGTTGCTTCGATCGCCTGGTGACCGCTGGGCCACGTTCCTCGTAACGGACTCCTTGGTGGAGGATCAGCCAGATGAGCCGACACTGCCGATGGGCAATGGCTCCTATGGCTTGATTGTGTCCCAAGCGGGGGGACGGAGCGACGATACACAATCTCGAAGATGCTTCCTTTGGTCCTGGCCGCAGCATTCGCAGCTTGATTGAGTATGCGTCGCATCTGACGGTTGCCCTTTGGAGAGCGGTGGCTGTAGTTCACGCCTGCGGTCTCATCGTCGCCCGGACAGGCACCGACCCACGAGGAGAGACATTTCGCGGAGGGAAAGGTAGCTGCGGTAGGGCCGACTTCTGCAATGATCTGCTGGGCAGAGTCCACTCCCAGTCCGGGTACTTCTGCCAGTCGCTGAACGGCATCTTGGTGCTCGCCGAGCAGACTGGCCATTTCCCGATCTAGTCGGCCGATCTGGTCATCGATCAAATGCAATTCCTCCAACGCCAACTTCAGCAATCGCCGGTAGACAGGGTTCAACTGTGTACAAGCACCGAGCGCGTCACACAGCTGTTCCGGTGTTGCACGCAAGTGTTTATCCGCCAGAGCCGCTAACACGGCTGGATCGGTTTGGCCTTCGGAGATTCCTTCAACATCCGCTGGGCACTGAGGCCCAGCAGATCGGAGACGAAACTGGACAACTTGATATGTGCCTCTTCCAGAAGAGACTCCAACTGGTTCTGCAGTCGGATTCGATCACACCTTAACTGGTACTTCTTGCGTGTCACCGTCCGCCACAGCCGTTGTTCGGCATCGGGCACAAAGCTCAAAGTCAACTCTTGGGCCACCAGTCGCTTTACCAGGCGTTCGGCGTCAGGGAAATCCCGCTTGCGTCCCCGTCGTCCGCGATTGGATAGCGCCTGCGCCAAATGCAACGTTCCGGACTTCCGCCTTGCGCCTTCTCGTTTCTCGCAGGTCGGTTTCCAATACCTTTCCAGTGCTTCCCACACTGGTTTCCAATATTGGGCCGTCGATTCCATGACGACTTCTTCGGTCGCTTGCTCGAGCAGCCATGCTGCCAACGATCGCAGTTGTTCGGGGTTGCTGCTAAACCTCTTCCGTTCAAACTGGTACTCGCTATCGATCTCGACGTCAGACACAACTACGGCCAGCATCTTCTTGTGGACATCAATCCCCGCTATCCTATAGGGCATAGTTCCTCCTGGCCGGGAGCGGAGAGCGTGCTGCGCTTACTTTAAGCAGGGTCGCGGGCTATCGCCGCTCCCCCAGGGGGAGAGACAACGCTCCAATTATTCGCTCAAACACGCACGCTCCGGATCAGACAGCGTCACG
>DASVZE010000467.1:0-2198 GCA_036391775.1 Chloroflexota bacterium
ACTGAGGTAGGCTTTGCGAGCTCCGGAGAGGGCCCTGTTGAGAGAGGTTTCGTCGCGCGGATGAAGGCGCTCACGATCTTGCCGTCCGCTGCCTCCCAACCCGAGGGCAGTGTTGAGGTGTCGATGCCGGCTTGCGCGACGGTGTAGCGTCGGGTTACTTCGATGCCGATTTGCTCGAACCCGGCATCCCGCAGAAGACGCTCGTACGTCCCGACGTCAAGCGCTCCCGCGATACACCCAACCCATGCTTCCAGGTTCTGCCTCAGTGCATCGGGGACCGGACCTTCGGCGACCACGTCGGCGACGGCGAAGCGGCCGCCCGGCTTGAGCACCCGGAAAGCGTCACGCAGCACCAGCGCCTTGTCCGCGGCAAGGTTGATCACGCAGTTGCTGATCACGACGTCGACCGCGTTAGCCGGGAGCGGGATCTCCTCGATCCTGCCCTTGAGGAAGGCGACATTGGTGAGACCGGCCTCCGCTTTGTTCTTTTGAGCGAGCGCCAGCATCTCATCGGTCATATCGACGCCGTAGACAAATCCTGTGGAGCCAACTCGCCGGGCAGACAGCAGGACGTCGATGCCGCCGCCGGAGCCCAGGTCGAGCACTGTCTCCCCCTCGCGCAGGTCGATCAGTGCGGTGGGATTGCCACACCCCAGGGAAGCAAGAACCGCCTCTTCAGGAAGCATCTCGGTCTGCTCGGTGTTGTAGAGATCGCGGGTCACGGCGTCATCGCCGGGAGAGGTACAGCAGTCGGAGGCGCAACAGCCGGACCCGGCCTGTACGGCCCTGGCAGCGCCGGCGTAGCGCTCGCGCACCTGCTCGGTGATGGATTGGGAGGATGTCGTCATGATTGGGATTCCTTCATTGATAAATATCGATGGGTACGTAGAAAAAAAGGGGCCGGCTCAGAATGTCACTGCGATCAGTGTGTCTTGTCCTTCCTCTGTCGCCCAGTAGTATGACCAGATGCCGCGCTTCTCGGTCTCAATGAGCCCCGCCTCGCGCAGCAGGCGCAAGTGGTGGCTGATCGTCGGCTGATTCTGAGGGAATTGGGCGGTGATGTCGCAGACGCAGATAGGCTCGCTTTGCTGGACGAGCAGATCGAGCATCCGTAGCCGGGTAGGATCTGCGACCGCCTTGAGGCGATGTGCCACCCGCTCTGCCTGTTCTACCGTCAGACTCGGCTCCGCCACGGGTGCGCAACATGGTTCGTTTTTGTGCCGGTCGGGAAGGACCGGAAGATGGAGTGATACGCTCATGCCCGTATCATAGCAAATACATCGATGAATGTCAATGGATGTGATGCGTATCACGTGCCCCAGATCGGAAGAAGAGCTTGCCGCTCCAATGCCGCGCACAGCGCCAGGACTGCCGTCTGTCCTCGGGTTGGTTGGAAGCGCCATTCCCAGCGCGAATGGAATGGTCATGCGAATAGGCTGCTCTGTGGCAGCTTATCGTGTCATCCTTTTGGAGGCAGTCCGGACTAATGCACTTCCAACGGGTCATGTGCTGCCGGCCATGCCTGGGAGACCTCGCCACCGGTTCGCAGATACTCGGCAAAGTACTCGGGCAATCCCGCGTCGATGAGACGATTGCAGGCGAGCTCCACATCGTATGGCAGACGAATCTGTTCCGATGAAACCTGGTCTCGATCCACGCTGAGAAGGCAGTAGCCGGCCCGGGGATCGCCATCCTTTGGTCGACCGACACTGCCGGTGTTCACGAAGTGAATCCCATCGACGACACGATGATAGGGAACGTGAGTGTGCCCGAAGACGATCACGTCAGCCTGCGCATCCGCTTTTCCGCCCGCCGTGAACTGTCTGAGATAGCCATCGGAGCGATTCGCAAAGAGGTACTCGGTGTTGTCCCGTGGGGAGCCGTGACAAAGGAGTATACGCCGGCCCTCGATCTCCAGGCGGAGCTGCAGAGGCAGATCCCGGAGCCAGACCTTGTTCTTGTCGGTGGTGCGCTCTTTGGTCCAGGAAAAGGAGATGTCGCTCATGGTGATGTCGAGCGGCTTGATATAGTGACAGCCGCAGTCGGGGCCATTGAAGCCGACGTTCTGATCGTAGTTGCCGGAGATCATGGGATAGCCGCGTGCCATGATGGCCTCCTGCACCTCGTTCGGTTGCGCTCCATAGCCGCCAAGGTCACCGAGGCAGTAGATCCCATCAAAGGGTTGCTCGGCATGGCGG
>DASVZE010000468.1:0-2404 GCA_036391775.1 Chloroflexota bacterium
ACAGGTACATTCTGAAACCGAGGCTTGGGTGTGCCGTCTGGCATTTGGTCCGCAACCTGATCGTCGGAGAAAAGTCCGAATTGAGCAGATACGTTGACACCAGGCACAAAAGCATGGCCGCTCACAGGTTCCGCTCGGTCCATTGCTCGAGAAATTGCGTCTTGCATGGTAAGTCCAGGCGCCCCGTTGGGCAGCTGCGCCGGTTGTCCTGCTCGCACTTCTTGACTTGCGAACTACAGGTTTATCTCTACTGATTCTTCCATCTCACAGGAGCCGCAAAGGAAGCTACTGAGCAACTGCTAATGGCTTAGATCAGCACCGTAGTCTCAGGTACTCTCTACTTTTGGTTCGATATAATACGTGAATCGCTTGTTTAGGTACCAGCTTTCGCCGACTTCGACGATGGCGCTTTGACGGATCAATCGGCCGGCGACAGCAGTATCGCCCAAGAGGGCACCACTCGCTGAACAGCAATAAGCATAGCCGCCAAATGTACGAAAATGGTACAATTGACGGTGATTGAACCTAGCGTTACCGAGAAAACGCCGGTCGAGCCGGCGTTTTCTGCGTTTTATGCCTTTCCCTTCGACCCCTTTCAGCTCGAGGCCATCGACCACATCCGGCGCAGCCAGTCGGTGATGGTGGCTGCACCGACCTCCTCCGGCAAGACGCTGGTGGCGGAGTACGCGCTCTGGCGTGCCTTGCAGCGTGGCTCACGGGCTATCTACACCACCCCGATCAAAGCTCTATCCAACCAGAAACGTCGTGATCTGGAGCAGATATTTCCCGGCCAGGTCGGCCTGCTAACCGGCGACCGTAGCGAGAATGCCGAGGCGCCCATTGTCGTTATGACAACCGAGGTGCTGCGCAACATGCTGGTCGAGGACGCCGAGCCACTGGCCGACGTCTCCTGCGTTGTCTTTGACGAGGTCCACTATCTGGCCGATCCCGACCGTGGCACGGTCTGGGAGGAAGCCATTATTACCTGTCCCGAGCATGTTCAGCTGGTCTGCCTCTCGGCAACCATCGCAAATGCGGATGAGATCGCATTGTGGATCAGCGAGACGCACCGGCCCATCTCTCTGGTTCGCCATGATGAACGGCCCGTTCCACTGGAGCACTTCTACTACACGCAGGGTAAGCTCCATCTGGTGCGCGATGGGTCTGGCCGGCGCCGGGCGATGTTCCCCCACGAGGGCAAGCTGAATGCCCCGGATCCCGCCGATGTGCTGCGCGCTATGGATCACGGCGGGCTGCTGCCCGCGATCTGGTTTGCTTTTTCGCGCCGCGGCGCAGAGGAGTCTGCCTCGCAGTGCGCCGTCTCCGCGCCCCGTCCCTCCAGAGCGCAGCTACACCGTATCGAGCAGGCGATGACCTGGACGCTGGATGTTCTGCCTGAGGAGGATCGATCGCTTCCTCAGCTCTCGCTGCTGGTTCGGCTGCTCAAGCGCGGCGTGGGCTTCCATCATGCGGGCCTTTTGCCTCCGCTCAAGGAGCTGGTCGAGCAGCTGTTCGGCGAGGGGCTGCTCTCCGTGGTGTGCTCCACGGACACCCTGGCGGTGGGCATCAACATGCCGGCCCGGACGGTCGTCATCAGCGATCTCTCGCGTCCCTTCGGCGGATTGCTCACTCCAAACGACTTCAGCCAGCTCACGGGCCGCTCTGGACGGCGTGGAATCGACGAGTGGGGAGCCGTGGTCATGCAACCCTCTCCCTATCACCGCTTCGAGGACAGCTATGGCGAGGTCTCGGCGCCACTGCAACCCATTCTCAGTGCCTTCCGACTGCGGTACAGCACCTTGCTCTCCGCTATGGAGGGGGCCGATGGACGGCTGGAGCACCTGGTGCGGTCCAGTCTCCGCCAGTTCCAGATGAAGTCGGTTGCCCGCAAAGCCGAACGTGAGATGGAGGAGCTGCGCGCGCAGCTCTCCGACGGCTCGCCGGAAGACGACGGCATCTGGGAGTATCTCCGCCTCCAGGGCGAGCTTTCGGCGGCGGAGAAGGAGCAGAAGCGGGCCCGCAGTGCTCGATCCAAGAGCTCGCGCAGCCCCGGAGCCCAGAGGCGGTACGAGCGTGCCAAAGAGGAGCGAGAGCGTCTGGCGATGCTCGTCCGGCGCCATCCGTTCCACGGCAAGGCCACGGCAATGGAGCGCCAAGCCCCCGAACAGGTCACGGTCCTGCGGCGCATGGGTAAGCTGCAATCCACCATCGAGAGCGCTCAGGCCGAATGCGATCAGGACGCCTTGCAGACGGCTGCTGCGGTCCGGTCGGTCCTCTGGCGTCTCGGATATGTGACGCGGCGCGGTCTCTCGCGCAAGGCGCGCGGCATGCGTGAGATCGTGGCGTCGTCCGGGATCGTCCTCTCCGAGCTGTACGAGCAAGGGGTGTTCGACGACCTTGATTC
>DASVZE010000469.1:0-2078 GCA_036391775.1 Chloroflexota bacterium
CATCGAATAGTCCTCACTCTGTCGAGATAACTCTGAAGGATCAGTGCCGCGGCCGTCATGTCGACCCGGCTCCGCACCTTTCGCCGCGTGTGACGTTGCTCTGTCAAGAGTCGTGTTGCCTCCATCGTGCTGAGCCGCTCGTCCCAGAACCTGATCTCCAATCCGCGCTGTTGCAACACATGTGCAAATTGTCGGGTTTTGTGCGCCTGCGGCCCCTCAGTACCATCCATATTTATTGGTAGACCGACGACTACGCCACTGGCCTCGAGTTCCTGGACCAGCGACGCGATATGGTCCGCGTCACGTCGGTCATCGGTACGTCGATACACGCTAACCGGTGAGGCGATCACCCCCATCGGATCGCTAATCGCCACGCCAATGCGCCGGTCCCCGACATCCAGTCCCAACAACCTCAGTGAGGCCACTGTGTTATCGATTGTCAAAATTACCCTTTTGCTCTCTCTCTGATGATTTCGACCGCTGCTTGAAGAACCTGGTCGACTTTGGACGCATCTCGTCCTCCTCCGCGGGCAAACTCGGGTGACCCACCGGCACCACCCTGGGCCTCCGCGGCGGCTTTGCGCAAGATGGTGTTTGCTTCGTAGCCTGCGTCACGAAGGTTGCGAGTCACGGCCATTCGAAATGATGGTCTACCCTCGACCACAGTGGCAAGCACCACAATTCCTCGCTCAAGTCGGGCGCGCACGGCGTCCACCGTAGCATCTAGATATTCATCGGAATCGGCGTTGATCTTGTCCGCCACCACTGTAAACCCATCGATCGGGATGCCTCCCGCCAGAAGTGACTCTGCTTCTCGCGCAGCCAATCGTTGAGCGAGTGAACTGACTCGCTTACGTTCGTCTCGAAGCTCCTCAACAAGCAATTGCGCCCGGTTTTCGAGATTCTCTGGTTGTGTTTCCAAGATCCCGGCTGCATGTGTCAGGACGTCCCGTAAACCATTCAGGTAGGCATAGGCAGCAGCACCTGCCAGAGCTTCTACACGGCGCACTCCACTTCCAATGCCTGTTTCGCCCACCACGACCAGCAGACCAATATCTCCGGTAGCATTGACATGGGTGCCGCCGCACAACTCCTTGCTCCAGTTCCCCATGCGTACGACGCGGACGCGATCTCCGTACTTCTCGCCGAAGAGGGCCATGGCGCCCTCTTTCACGGCGTCTTCATATGACTCCACGTCCGTTCGTACGGGAAGATTGGCCCAGATTGCAGCATTAACCCGATCCTGCACCTCGCGCAGCTCATCCTGCGAAAGAGGACGCGGCCAGCGAAAGTCGAAACGAAGGCGATCAGGCGCAACTAATGAGCCTGCCTGGACTGCCTCCGGTCCCAGAACTTCCTGCAACGCCTTGTGAAGCAGGTGAGTGCCCGAGTGATGGGGCAGGATATGGATGCGGCGCTCCGCATCGACTTCAGCTTCGACCACATCGCCCACAGCTATCGATCCGCTGTGTATAGTGGCCCGGTGAACAATGAGAGCCGCATGAGGTCGCTGGGTGTCTTCGACCTCCGCGAGGCCGTTGTCGGTGTGCAAAACTCCGGTGTCTCCCACCTGTCCGCCCGACTCGGCATAAAAGGGGGTCGCCGCCAGGATCACCTCAACCTGATCTCCTGCCTCGGCGCGGATGACCTCGCGCCCTTCGGCCAGAATGGCCGCAATCTCCGTCGTCGTCGTTAGCTCGTCGTAGCCGGTGAACGTCGTGTTCCCCACCCGATTCGCCACCAAGGCATACACCTCAGGCGACGTTCCCGCTTGATGCAGGAATGCGCGTCCCGAGCGGGCACGCTCCTGTTGCCGCCGCAGTGCCTCATTGAATCCTTCTCTATCTACACTGAGGCCCCTAGTGGCTGCCAGCTCTTCGCTGAGCTCGAGAGGAAACCCATGTGTGTCGGACAGAACAAAAGTGTCTTTACCGCTGATAGTATTCCCATTTGTCGCGGCGCGCGCGGCCATTTCCTCGAACACAACGAGCCCTCGTTCGAGCGTCTTCAGGAAGCGCTCCTCGTCTTGCTGTACGACTGCCTCAATATGCCGATGTCGGTCATGCAGATAGGAATAG
>DASVZE010000470.1:0-6730 GCA_036391775.1 Chloroflexota bacterium
CATCGGCGCATTTTCGGCGGCCCTTCTACTGTGGGTCGGTGGCAGGGGCATCATCGGCCACTGGGGGACGGCGTTTACCTTTGGTGCCCTGGTGGCAGCCATGCAATACACGGACCGGGCATTTCAGCCGATTCGGGACCTTGCCGATAAATTTAATCTGCTTCAGTCCGCCATGGCGGCGTCAGAACGTATCTTTGGGCTTCTGGATGAAGACGCGGAGCCGGCAGATCCGCCAGATCCGGTTGATCTAAGGAGTGTTCGGGGAGCGATTGAATTCCGCAACGTCACATTTGGGTACGATCCCGAACATCCGGTCCTGCGAGACGTAAGTTTTACGGTTCCCGCAGGACAGAGCGTCGCCATCGTTGGGGCTACGGGCGCCGGGAAGACATCCCTGATCAGTATTTTATCTCGCTTCTACGATATTCAGTCCGGCTCAATACTGCTCGACGGTGTCGATATTCGAGACATGCGGCGCCGAGATGTGCGACGCCATATCGGAACGGTCCTCCAGGATGCGGTACTTTTCTCCGGCACAATTACCAGCAACATACGGTTGCATAATACGGACGTCACAGACGAGCAGGTGCGCCGTGCCGCAATGTTCGTAAACGCGGATTCTTTTATCCAGCGCTTGCCTGATGGCTACGATCACGTGGTGCGCGAACGAGGTTCCAATTTTTCAGCCGGTCAACGGCAGCTTATCGCGTTCGCTCGCGCCATTGCTTTTGACCCGGAGGTCTTGCTCGTGCTGGACGAAGCGACCTCGAGCGTCGACACCGAAACGGAGTCGTTGATTCAGCAGGCACTGGAGCGTCTCATGTCAGGACGGACAAGCATTATCATCGCTCACCGGCTGTTTACAATTCGCCACGTCGATCGAATCCTGGTACTGCACAAAGGACAGCTGGTGGAGGAAGGAAGCCACGACGAGCTCCTTGCTCGGCAGGGTTTTTACCACCGCCTCTACCAGCTCCAGTACCGGGACCAGGAGGTCGCCTAACCGTCAGTCCGTCTTACTCAGCTCTTCCATCAAACGCTGGAGGGAGGCAAGCGCCGTACCGTCAAGTGACGAGGAGTCTTCTTCTGTTTCTTCAGCCGGCTCCTCTCGCGGAGTACGGAGCTCCTTTATAGCGGCGTCAGCAGCGTTGCGCACTTCTTCAACCGGATCGACACGCAATGGCTCGAGAAGTGGAATGGAAGACTCCGGTTCTCCCACGCGGCCCAGCGCTCTGGCAGCAGCCGTTCGCACCGTTGATGACGCCGATGTAAGGTAGGGCAAAACGTCCCCGGCCAGATCCGATAGCGCCAGCTCAGCGGCGACACGTAGAACCCTGTTGAGCTGCCGGGGAGACTGGCTGGAAGAAAGAGCCACTCGTAGATCGGCGGATAATTCTTCAGCATCTCTCGCCGGGTCTAAATTGCGCTCCATCAAGACAACCAATAGATCTGGTGCCGAACGACGGACGCCTTCGCGTACCCATTCTGCGACACTCTCGGGCAAGACCGGATCCAGCTCAAGTCTTTCGTGTGCCGAGGTTGCTTCGGGGTAATGTGTTTGAAGCCACTCATAGATCAGCGAGGTTAGTTCGGCGTCGCGGTATGCATATTCCAGCAGAACAGGGTTGATGGGTCGGGCCATCCAATCGGCCCGGCGAATGGTCTTGTCCAGGCTCAAGCCGAAGATTCTCTGCGCCAGGGCCGCCATACCATCATTTCGTCGTCCGAAAAGCGCCAACGCGATTTCCCCAACGTCAACCACATTACGAGCCGGGATATGGTGTTGCTCGAGGAGAGCCGCATCCTGGCCGCCGCCGAGAAAGACCTTTCGAACAGGGCCAGACAAAAGGCCGCGCAGCGGACCGAGGTCCGAGCAACGCACTGGATCGATGACGACGCTCAGGTCATTGGACGCCATTTGAATGAGCGCCAGGACTTGAATCCACTCCTGAAGTCCTCCAGGCTGTCGTCGAGGGCGCTGCACCATTTCGAGGTCGATACCGATCGCGGCACTTCTCCCAAGCTCGGCCACGACGGCAGACAGTTGTTCGGGCTTGTCGACGAACACCCGACGAAAGCTCTTCGGGTCATATCGATCCACGAGTTCCGCCATTGCTCACCTAACCAAGCAGTGCGGCTACCAGGCGATTCGCCATGGCGACACTGTAATTCTGTCCGCGGTCTTGAGGATAGATTTGCGACATATTTGCGAGATAAAGATTCGGCACAGGCGTCGTGTGCGGTGGCAACCGATCCGCGTAACCAACAGTGACAATAGGTTGAGCAAATGGAGCCCTGAAAATCCAGTGATCCTGCACCCATGAACGGTCAAATTTCCCGTTGATTTGCTTCAGAGAGGGAAGATAAGCGTCGAGCACGTCTGTATCGGACCGGCGGAAGAGCGGATGGGACATGGGTAGATAGTTCCCCAGGTACACCAGATGCCGGCCCCCGTAGTCTCCGGCCGGCATGTAGTTGGTATGTTCCACCAGGGCGAGGAAAGGATATCCGGGGTCGTTGACGTTCAACCAGTAGACGTCGGTGAGCGGACGGTCGAGCGCGAGTATGACGCAATGGGCGCCGAAGGATTCCAGAGATCCGTACCGGTCGGCATAATCGCCCTCCAGTGAAGGGGTGAGGTTAATTGTGAGCCGCGTCGGTAGCGTCGAAATTACCCGATCGAACGTGAACTCCTCTGTGTCCGACATTATCTGGACCCGATCGGGGGCGCAAGGCTTGATTGCAGTGACACTGTGTCCTAGAAGCACCTCACCGCCAAGTGTACGAATTCGTTCCACCAGGCTGTCATACAGCTGCTGGAATCCACCCCTGAGATATCCGAGCGCGCTACTTCTGAGGTGCACACGCGCCCAGAACCAGGGCATCGCAATGTCGCGATATCTGTCTCCGAATTTGGCACGTAGAAGCGGAGACCAAATTGTCTCATAGACATCCTGTCCCATCCAGCGTCGAATCCATTGCTCGGCCGTGGTTCTCTCCAGACGCCGGTAGTTCGGCTCAACTTTGAGATATGCGAGGCACGCGCCGAGCCTGAGCCGACTCGGCAATGAAAGGGGCGTGAAGCGCAATACCGAAGAAGCCGAATCAAGTGGGCGCATATGTCCGCCGATCAGTGTGCTCGTTACCGGCCGCGGCCAGATGAGACGGTCACCCAGGCCAAGCTGCTCGATCAGCTCAGTGATCGCGGTGTCAGAGCGAAATAGATGGTGGTAGAACTTTTCGAGATAGGAGGGGCCAACGCGGAATCCGGACGCCAATCCGCCTGCCTCGGGCTCCCGCTCAAAGACGACGACATGCTCGCCTCGCTCCGCGAGGCGAAGCGCCACGGTGAGACCCAGGGCCCCTCCACCTAGGACACCGTTTTGGGCCAAAGGGGAGCGTCTCCTGCCAAGGTCCCTCACTATATCACGCACTACAATTGCTCCATGAGTCGTGCGGAGACCCAAGACCGATACGAAAAACATGGCGTTGACGTCGCGATCGACCGCTCGCTCTGCATTGGAAGCGGGCCTTGTTTTGTCATCGCAGCGCGCACGTTTGCCCTGGACAGCGCTATGAAGGCAATGATTCTCGACCCGGAGGCGGAAACTGAGTCGGCGCTTCTCGAAGCCGCTCGCACCTGCCCAACCCAGGCGATC
Organism: Chloroflexota bacterium; assembly: GCA_036391775.1. GTDB lineage: Bacteria > Chloroflexota > UBA5177 > UBA5177 > UBA5177 > DASVZE01. Next base: position 3,660 of record DASVZE010000470.1, read on the forward strand.
TATCTGTCAAGAAGTGGCCGGCCCATCTATCCCTAAATTCTGGATCTGCCAGAGCCGCCATAATCGGCCGGATCCTGACGCCCTTCGGTGAGCTAGCAGATAACCACACATTTTCAGCAGGAGAATTGCAACAGTGGAGCACCGCCGCATTATCAAGCAAGGTCCGGTCGTTCTTGCGACGCACGAAGACGGCTCAATGGACCCGGTCGGCCCCAAGAGCCAGGGACTATTTCTCGCGGATACGCGCTTTCTTAGTACCTTCAAGCTTCGTCTCAATGATTGCGACCTGGTGCTTCTCGGCTCATCCGAAGAGATACTTTTTCAGGCATCCTTCCTTCACACCAACTCCAACCTGGCTGAGATTCCGGAACGCGGAATCGGTGTTCTGCAAAGCAACACCATAGAAGAAAGCACCGTCAAGGTCAGCGTCACGTTAGCCAACTGGGCGCTAAAACCCGTGAATTTTTGCTTTTCTGTCGAACTGGATGCCGACTTCTTTGACTCATTCGAGGCTCGCGGTGTGAAGAGGCTGAGGCGGGGCGAACTAATACCTGCCAAAGTTGGGGACGACTCTATCGAGCTTCAATACATCGGCCTCGACCGGGTGAAGCGCACGACGGCCATCAAGCTGACGCCGGCCATGGATCGTTTCGAGAATAGGCGCGCTTTCTTTGATGTATCTCTGCTGGAGAATGAGCGCAAATCCATAGTCATTGAATTCAAATTACTGGTGGACGCACCAGAGGGGACAAGTCGAGATCCGGAACCCGACGTCGCGCGAAATCCGAAGCCTCACTGGTTCGACGATGCAACCAAACTGTCGGTCGATAATCGCCAGGTGCAGGCAATCCTGAACCGCAGCGTAGATGATCTCGAAGTATTGCTGACCCAATATCACGACCTTTGGATGCCTGCCGCTGGGCTGCCGCGGTTCGCGGTCCCGTTCGGTCGAGACAGTATGTATACGGGTCTCATGACTTTGATGTGGCGGCCGCAACTGTCGCGAGACGTACTACGGTTCCTGGCAAAAACCCAGGGCAAGCAAGAAAACGCATTCAATTACGAGCAGCCCGGCAAGATCATGCACGAGATGCACACGGGAGAGCTTGCCCGCCTGGGAGAGATCCCTTTCGGTCTGTTCTACGGGTCGGTAGATTCGACTCCACTGTTCTTGGTCCTCGGGGCAGAGTACCTTCGCTGGACCGGTGATCTAGATCTTTACCACGAACTCGAGTCGAACTTTGATGCCGCATGGCGATGGATTGAGAAGTACGGCAACATAAGCGGCCGTGGTTACATCGAATATGCGGCCCACACGCCACCTAAAGTGGCTTCGGCGGCGCTGACGGTCGGCCTCTTCAACCAGGGTTGGAAAGACAGTTCTACAGCCGTTATGTACCACAGCGGACAAATGGTGACTGACCACCCGATTGCCCTGTCCGAAGTCCAGGGAGAGCTTTACCGGGCATACGTTCTCTGGAGCCAGGTCCTGGGCGCACTACCCTCCACCGAAGGAATGGCAGAGCGGTCGGCAGAGCTCTATCGCAAGTCTGAGCAGTTAAGAGAGCGTTTTGAGCGAGAATTCTGGATGGAGGACCGAGGCTTTTACGCCATGGCACTGGATGGAAAGGGGCGCCAGGTCGACTCATTGACATCAAATCCTGGTCACTGCCTCTGGAGCAGGCTGGTGTGCCAGGAGCGGGCTGAGCTAATGGCAAAGACATTGCTCGGCGCAAATATGTTCACGGAGTGGGGCGTTCGAACTATGTCCAGCGACGAGCCGTCCTATAACCCCTTTAGCTATCACGACGGGTCCGTTTGGCCCTTTGAGAATGCCGTTTTCGCGTCCGGATTCAAGAAGTACGGCATGGTTCAAGAGATGCAGACCGTTTTCGATGCGATGGTCGATGCATCTCGCTACTTCGAGTATCAGCGGTGGCCGGAGGTGTATTGCGGAGTCAGTAAGCAAGTGGGCGGGGTACTTGCGCGCCAGCCGGATGCCTCTCGTCCACAAGCATGGTCGGCTGCATCGGTCTTTCTCTTGCTTCAGACTTTGCTTGGTATCGCTCCTCGGCCATTTTCAAAACAGGTCGACATTACGCCAACTTTACCGACCTGCATCGACGAGCTTCGTGCAGACGGAATAGATATTGTGGGATCCAAGCTCAGTCTCAGGCTCGTGCGTGATGGGCGGTCCATCCTGCTTGAAGTCGTCGACAATCCCAATGATCTCGACGTTCTCATTCATCCGGCGACGAAACACGCGGGTCAGCTGAGCACCCCGCTGGGTCCCGCCACGTCGGGCCAATAAAGACGCCGGCCTCGCCGGCGTTAAACGCTCGGCCCGCCTACTGACCGCCCGCGTGCTGGATGGCTCGACTTACCTGACCCGAGGGCTTTAAATTCTCGACAAAGAGAATCTGCTTGCGACTTATGATCATCAAGTCTTCGGGTCCATGTATCTCGTTGCCAAGCTTGATGAGCGTTTGACGGGGACGTTTCCCACTCTGGGGAGAGACCTGTGACTGCAAATAGTACACGTGCCTCAAGTAGTAATAATCTCCGCCCGGTGCCGTCAATTTGCCGAAGTAGACCTGGTTGTTCGTCAGGAATACAGCCTGGTACTCGCCGGAGTTGATCCCTGACGCCAGGCTGTCGGATGCGGAAAGGGACCGGGCAACTGCTACCGCAACCAGGATCACCAGAATAAGCGCCACAACCGCTCCGGCTGCGAACGCGATCTTGCGCAGCAGCGACTTGGGAACGGTTAGTGAATCAGAGGAATCGGTCATAAACAGGAGGAGGGGCTCTCTTTGAGAGCCCCTCCATGGTATTACAGTGGACTTCTATTACGACCCGATTACATGGTAATTGAACGGTACCGTTCTTGTCGTGTCCGCACCAGAGCCAGCGACATAGTAGACGGTGAAACCAGTGTATGGCCCGCTGCCGATCGGAACAACCCAATATCGAGCGTTGTTTGAGCTGCCCGCATTTGGATCTTGCGTTGGCGTTAGGATAACGATCGGGAGCGACGCGAACGGCTTGATGAAGGTAACGCTTGCAGTATT
>DASVZE010000471.1:0-6264 GCA_036391775.1 Chloroflexota bacterium
GTGCAGCGCCGTTCACTGCGCGAGTTCCTCAACGGCCACGACGTTCCCGCTCTGCATGGAGTCGACACTCGCGCCATAGCACGGCACATTCGCTGCCACGGCTCCATGCCGGCCGCTCTCAGCATTCATCGTCCCGGTGAGGAGCCGAGTCGAGCGGAGTTCCGGGAAGCTCTGGAGCGCTTCAGATACGACAGTGTCGATTATGTGACGGGCGCCTCGGTGAGCGCTCCCCAGTGGCACGGAGATGGTCGCAGACTCATTGCCCTGCTGGACTGCGGGGGCAAGCGCGGCATGATCGACGAGCTGATGCGGCGCGATTCTCGTGTTGTTGTCTTGCCGGCCGGCACACCGGCGCCGGCCATTCTCGACTTCGCCCCGGCCGGTGTGGTGATCTCCAATGGCCCCGGCAATCCGGAGGCCGCTGCACCTGTTATCGAAACGGTGCGCCGGCTCTGGGGACGGGTCCCGCTCTTCGGGATCTGCCTGGGACATCAGGTGTTGGCCCTCGCGGCCGGTGGATCAACCTACAAGCTGAAGTTCGGTCACCGCGGCGCCAACCACCCCGTGCAGGACGTTCAGACCGGCCGCGCCTTCGTGACAACGCAGAACCATGGCTTCGCGGTCGACGCCGCGTCGCTACCCGGCGACCTGGTAGTCTCGCACCGCAACCTCAACGACGGAACGGTCGAGGGGCTGCGTCACCAGCGCCTGCCCATACGTTCCGTTCAATTCCATCCTGAAGGTGCGCCGGGACCGCGCGACGCGGGTGTCATGCTCGACGAGTGGCTGGAGCAGGTCGCTTGATTCGCAGCGCGCTTATTCTAGGCTCGGGACCGATCGTCATCGGGCAGGCGGCTGAGTTCGATTACTCAGGTACTCAGGCCTGCCTGGCCTGCCGCGAGGCGGGCGTCCGGACTATCCTGGTCAACTCAAATCCCGCCACCATCCAGACTGATCCGTCCAGCGCGGACGCCGTCTATATCGAGCCGCTCACTGTTGAGTCGGTCGAAGAGATTATTGCGCGCGAGCGTCCTGAGGGGCTTATAGCCACGGTCGGCGGACAGACGGGCTTGAACCTGGCCGTGGCTCTGTCGGAGCAGGGAGTGCTTACTCATTATGGCGTCAGGCTGTTGGGCACGGGTTTGGAGGCCATACAGCGCGGAGAGGATCGCGCACTCTTTGCCGAAACCTTGCGCGCCGCCGGGCAACCTATCCTTCCCAGCGTGGCTGTCTGCTCCGTCCGGGAGGCCCTGGAAGCAGCGAAGGAGATCGGTTATCCGGTGATGTGCCGGTCGGCCTTCGCCCTGGGCGGCGCGGGTAGCGGATTCGCCGCCGACACGATCGAGCTTCAGCGACAGGTGAGCCTGGGACTGCAGGCAAGTGGTAGCGGCCAGGTGCTGATCGAACGCAGCGTCCGTGGCTGGGCCGAGATCGAGTATGAGGTGGTGCGCGACGCGGACAGCAACTGCATGATCGTCTGCAATATGGAAAACGTGGATCCCATGGGCGTCCACACCGGCGATTCCATCGTGGTGGCTCCCAGCCAGACGCTGGACGACGAGGAGTATCAGATGCTCCGCCGCGCCGCGCGGCGGGTGGTCGATGCCCTGGGCGTGGAAGGCGCCTGCAACGTGCAGTTTGCTCTCGACCGCGCCTCGCGTACCTACTATGTGATCGAAGTCAATCCGCGTCTCTCGCGTAGCTCGGCCCTCGCCTCCAAAGCCACCGGCTACCCCATCGCCAAGGTCGCCACCCAGATCGCGCTGGGCCGTACCCTCCCCGAAATCCGCAACGATATCACAGGAACCAGCGCCTTCTTTGAGCCCGCGCTCGACTATGTAACGGTGAAGATTCCACGCTGGCCCTTCGACAAGCTGGCTGTTTCACGGACCATCGGGACGCGAATGCGCAGCACCGGTGAAGTGATGGCCATCGGCCGTAGCTTCGAAGAGGCGATGCGTAAAGCGCTCCGTAGCCTCGATCTGAAGCCGGCCACGTATGCTACCGAGTGCCGCGATCAGTTACTGCGTGAGCCGAACGGGGATCGCCTGCCTATCATGCTGGACGCGTTGGCGGACGGTTGGGAGGTTGATCGCGTGGTCGCGCTAAGCGGCATACACCCCTGGTTCGTGGATCGGCTTGCCGCGGTCGCCTGTCCCAAAACCGCGAGCGAGCAGGTCTATAAGATGGTCGACACCTGTTCGGCCGAGTTCGAGGCGCGCACCCCGTACTTCTATGGCACGGCTGCCCGGGGTGAGAACGAAGCGATACCCCTCCCCGGACCGAAGGCCATCATCCTCGGCGCCGGCCCGATCCGGATCGGCCAGGGTATCGAATTCGATTACGCCACCGTTCATGCCTGCAAGGCGCTGACTGAGTATGGCGTGCGCTCCATCGTGATCAACAACAACCCGGAGACGATCAGTACCGACTACTCGACCTCCGATCGACTCTACTTCGAGCCGCTCGATGTCGAGGCGGTGAGCGCCGTGATTCAAAACGAAGCCGACGGATTGCTGGGTGTCATTCCACAATTCGGCGGACAGACGGCCATCAACCTGATCGAGCCGCTGCAGGAGTTGGGTGCTCCTATCCTCGGCACCTCGCCGGAGTCCATCGACATCGCCGAGGATCGCGCCAAGACCTCGGCACTGCTGAACGATCTCGACATTCCCGCCCCGAGCTGGCGCTCCATCAGCCGCTGGGAGGATCTTGGGGAAGCGATCGAGGCCGTCGGATTGCCCGCATTGCTGCGTCCCTCCTATGTGCTCTCCGGCCAGGGCATGATCGTCGTCCGAACACGAGACGATGTCCAGCGCTATCTGGACGAGAAGAGTGCCCATTCGCTCGATAAGCCACTCCTGATCGATGCCTTTCTGGAGGGAGCCGTCGAGCTCAACGTCGACGCCGTATCTGACGGAGAAGACGTGGTGCTGGTCGTGCTGGAGCAGATCGAAGAGTGCGGCGCTCATTCCGGCGACAGCACCGACGTGTATCCGGTTCAAACCATCGATGACCAGACAGTCGAGTGCGTGGAGAAGCTCACCCGCCGGATTGCGCGGTCACTCCACATCGTGGGGCTCATGAACGTGCAATATGCCGTTCACGGAGAAACAGTCTATGTACTGGAAGTCAATCCTCGAGCCAGCCGGTCAGTACCTTTTGCCAGCAAGGCGACGGGCATCCCGCTGGCCGCTCTCGCCGTTCGTGTCATCCTGGGCGCCAAATTACATGATCTGGACATTCCGCCTGCTCGTGTAGATCGAATCTGCGTCAAGCGCGCCGTTTTTCCCTGGGAGACGTTTCCCGAGCTTCCACCTCTTCTCGGGCCACAGATGCAGAGCACGGGTGAGTCCATGGGCAGCGGGTGCACCTATGCCGAAGCCTATTGGAAGTCGCTGCTCGGCGCCAGGGTCAAGCACCTGCCTTTTGGCCGGACCGTCTGCGTCTCTCTGCCCGAACACGATCCCGCATTGATTGATCTGCTGCAGGACGCCGGCTGCACCGCGGTACCACCCGACAGCGCCGGTATCGACGATCTCGGCATGGCAATTGTGCTGGATCGCTCACCCGAGGCACTGGCTTTGCTAGGACGAGCCGCCGCTGCCGGAGTCCCGTGTATCACCACGCCTGGCGCCCTGGCAGGACTGGTGAGGGCACTGCGTGAGGGACATTCTTCGTGGCAGGGAGAGGTGGAAGAAGGCGCAGCCTAGCTCCTGTCAACCCGGGCAAGCAGCACCGCACTTCAATCTCGCATGCGTTTGCCAGAATCGACTCTCTTGTGCCGGCAGCACCATACCCTTGCGCCGTTTTGCCCGCGCCACGTAACTTTCCAGGGCGCGCAGCATGAAGCGGTACGACGCCGCGGAAAGCGGCGCCATTGTTGTCTGCAGCACGTACTCCCAGGCCGCTGCCTCCCCTTCCAGCCGCCGTCCGCTTCTGCCGCGGCCCACGATGTGTCCAATCTCGTGCAACGCGATGATGTATGTACGCTGCGTCTTGATGGGCCGGATGTAGATGGCGCGGCGTGCGGGAAGCGCGAAGCTTCGACGCCCGTTGTACTCCACCATCTGGATTGAGTGCTCCCGGCATAGCTGCTCTATGTGGCGCGCCATCTCCGGGAAACGAACGCTCGCACGGCTCATCCCTCCAGTATGGCCGCTCGACATCTCTCGCCTGTCCGGACAGCGCTTCCGTCCCGCCGGTTTCCTCGTCGAAGGCCGGCTCGCCTTCCCTCTTGCCGTCGCGTCCACCGTCTGGACGCGACGGCTACAGGAAGACCGGAGCTATGCCGCTTCGGCGTCCGGTTCGGTCGCGCGCGAGGGCTCGACGCGGGGGCTCGACGCGGAGGCAGAGGCAAAACCCACAACGGTCACGATCAGCCAGAACCCCACGACAATCAGCTTGTGCGAGAGGGTCCAGCGCGTAAGAGCGGTCATGACGGCATCTCTCCTGGGTCCGTGAATAGGATATTGTATGCAAAACGCAAATATTGCGCAAAGCATATTTCTTGCCGTATCATGATGACATGGTGAGCATGGGGGATGTGGATAGGGGTAGTGAATCCGGCTTATGGGCGGTGCCGGAGCTGCTGATCCGGTTTATTCGCATTGCCCACGAGCTCAATCGCTGTGAGCCCAAACGCGAGAACGGACTCTCGGTACAACAGATACGGGCTTTGATCTACCTGGTCCATCACGATGGACGAACGATCAAGGATCTGGCCCATGCGTTGTCTCTGTCAGAGGCGCGGGCCAGCCGGCTGGCCGACGAGCTGGTGGAATCCGGCCATGTCGTCAACCAACGAGATGCGGAAGACCGCCGCCAGGTGCGGCTTCATGTCACACCAGCCGCCGCGGAAACGGCGGAGCGGATACACCGCGAGCGCGGCGGTGCCGTGGATCGAGCGTTGGCGGGCGCGACACAGAGCGAGATCGACACTTTCATGCGCCTGCTGGGGCGGATCGTCGACGAATTTGACGCTCTTGTGCACGAATCCGCCGAGGCGTCCCTGCCGCAGGTCGAGAGTGTCGACCGTGCAAGGAAGGTTCAGCATCTCTCAGGGGCATAGCGGACAGTCTCAGCCCAGCGACCTTCCGGCGATGCAGCCGGAGCCCACGGATTTCCTCGAGTATCAGTGTTCCATCGCGATCGACGCATCTCCCGCGCGTGCTTTCAGCATCGTCGGAGATCTGGAAAACACTGTTGAGTGGACGGGCGGCCGGCCGGTTCGCACTATCCGCAAGACCACTGATGGCCCGATTGGGGTAGGCACGCGTTACCGTTCCGGCGAGAAGATCACCATGTCATACGGCGCCGACAGTGAGATCGTCGAGTATCGGCCGAACGAGCTCATCATGTGGCGCTCCAAGCCGGTGGGGGAGCGCGTTCCCTATCATCGCTGGTCTTTTCAGCTGCGCCCGGTAGATGGTGGAACACTGCTTATCCACAACGTACGGGCCGCCCGCGCACGCGGGTTTATGGGTATGGTCCAGCGCCTGGGGTTTCTGTTCACGCACCCGCGTACCACGGTACCGGCAAATATGGACCGGGTGCTGGTGAGAATCAAGGAGATGGTGGAGCAAAATAAGTAGGCGAGGGCACCACCTTGTCTCTATCGTCATCGGCAAAGATCCAACCCCACGTCACGTCTACCTATCGCATCCCAGCTCCGGAACATCTCACTGGCCAGACAACGGATTCATGGAAAGCGGCCGTAGCTACAGCTCAGTTGGTCCGATCACCTCGACAAGACGGCCCGCGCCGCGTCGCAGTCGCTCGTCAACTGTGAGCAGGCGACATCCCAGAATCCGAGCCAGAGCGACATATTCCGCATCGTACGTCTTTGCCCAACCCAGCTCTTCGGCAACGCGCCATGCCTCGTCGTACAGGTTATTGGGCTGACGCATACCGATTGGCGATGAGAGGAGTCGGTCTCTGGCGACTTCGGAGAGCTCCAGGCTAGTCGCCGATCGCCACTGCGCCTCATGGAGAACCGACAACGCCTCCGACCACATCAGTTGTGGGGCAACCGGGTCATGTATAGCGAGACTGGAAAGTCCCTCCGACGAGGCCGCCGCATAGAGGGCGGCGCTTGCGTCTACAACGAGCACCGTCTGCTAACGGGACATGCGCGAACGGCGCAATAGCTGCACCCAGGGCGGCATTGGTTCGCCGGTTAGCGTGATCTTCCATGCAGGCGGCAGTGGAAGTACCTCCGACGTGAGGGCTTCCAGATCTTCCTCGGCAATCACATGCTGCGTT
>DASVZE010000472.1:0-5679 GCA_036391775.1 Chloroflexota bacterium
CCGGTAGCTCGCTCGCAGCTCACTGTGGGTAGCGCGCTCTCCCAGTCCCAACAGCTGGCGAGCTGTTTCGATGGCGGCAGCGTTGGGGTACGAGATCTCGACCGTAGCAAAGCTGTACGGTGGGAGCGGACCCACGTAGCGGAAGGAGAGAGAAGGCTCAAAGGACGGTCCCATCTCCTCGAGAGTACTGTCGAACGCCTCCAGATCCCCGCGCTCAACCAGAAAAGCGATGTTGAAGACCGTCTCATCCGAGGGCAGCGCGTGAGGCTCAGCATCCTGCACAAACCGTGCAAGCCCGCTGACCACACGGCGGCGATACGCTTCCCGCTGCTGTTCCAGCGCTCTCTGCGCCAGGCTGCCTGCTTCGATAGCTGCCGCCAGCGCATCCTGAGGTGATTCCCCTGCCGCGTTCTTGAGCTCCGCGATGGCCGGCCCGGCTTTGATGGTGTCGAGCACGGCGCTCAGATCCCAGGTCGCCGATAGGTCGATCTCGACTGCGTTACCCATCTCCTCCAGGGCCTCGATCAGCTGCGATCGATAGCGAGTCACGACGGTGCGCGCATCGTCTACCGAGCGCAACACTGTGCCGAATCGCACGGGGAGCGCGGTGTGGTGCGCGACAATCTTTTCCAGAACCTGCTGGTGAAGGAGGAGCCTGGCCAGATACGCAGGCTTCGGCAGCTCTTCTAGTGGAGGTCCCGAATACTCGCTCACGACGGCTGTCAGTCCATCCGCGACCAGCGTATCGACCGCTGTTGAGCCGTCAGGAAGCCCGATAGAGCCGAGGTTGAGCTGAGGTTCGCCCGCCATCACGGCATACAGATAGATCGTCCCCACACTCTCCTCACTTCTGCGCCAAGCATAATACAGGCCGCAACAAAGCGCGTTGCGGCCTGCGTGCTACGACTACGACTGATCGGACGGGAAGTACAGCTTGTGCTCGTCGTCTCGCCGTGCTTTGTTGTCTTCGACCAGGTCGTTTACCATGCTCTGCAGATCATTGCGCGGAGCGTTGAAGTATGCTTGCATCTCACCCAGACGCAGCCCTTCGGGATGATCCTCGAGATATCCCATAACTTCATCCTGCGAGATCTCGTGGTGCCCATTCTGGTTGCCGTTCTGCTGACTGATCGCTCCTTGCTGGCCCTGCTCGGCCGGTGCCGCGGCGAGCTGAGTCAAGCCGATTGCCTCGGCATACCGAAGATAGGTTTCAACCGACGCAACGACGACGCGGGCCTCAAGTGTGAGGATCTCGATTCCGATGACGGATAGACGAACCCAGGCATCGATAACAATGCCTTTGTCCAGGATGACGTTGAGGAGCTCAGCCAGGCTGGCCGAGCCACCCATCTTCTGTACTGAGGATGGGCGCTGTGCGGGGCCTTTCTCGTACACCATTGCCATTTATTCCACTCCTAATTTCCTTCATTGGGGGCGGGCCGCGGTCAACTCACGTTCGACCCTGGCTTCCTCTGCGAGTAGAAGATCTCTCGATGCTCTCCCTGTGCCTCGCTACCCAACACCACTGCTGGCAATATCCGTGCCTTACTCCACCGCTACCACAATGCCCGGTCAAGTTGGACCCCTGGCACGTGGCGTCTCGAGATGTCACTCAACTCCTGGCTGATTTTTGACCGGGCGGTAGGAAAAGCGCGACCACTCCGCGCAAATGTAGCGCGGTTCTGCTGACCGCGCTACATCGCGAAATGGGACTTCACTCGTCCTCTCGGGGGTACTTCAGGTGGCGCGAGACACGACAAATCGGTAGATCAGCAAGACGATGATCGCGCCGATAATGGCGACGATCAGCGATGCGAAATTGAAGTGAGTCGTGAAGTTCTGGCCGGACAGCAATCCGACGATGAACCCTCCGACCAGGGCCCCAACAATGCCGAGGACGATGGTCAGAATGATGCCGCCGGGATCCTTACCGGGCAACAGCCATTTGGCCAGCACCCCTGCAATGAGTCCGAAGATGATCCACGCAATGATACTCATGATTCCCAACCCTCTTCCCGGATCATTCGTCGGCAGATCGGTCGTGTGTAAGGTCCTTGGCCGTTAGCTCGGTCTCCCCTGCGCCGTACTTGACGCCGCCTTTGGCCTGATTTCCCATACCTTTCATCTGCATGGATTTGTTGTCCGTCGCCTTACCAAAGCTCCTTTGCAGCTTGCCCTTGATCCAGTCGATGGCTCCGCTTACCTTTTTCTCTGTTCCACTCATGACGCCCTCCTGGAGCGATCACCAATGCCCACGGTACCGAATATCCGGTAGCCCGGCGTGTACCGCGCGTGCATGTCTCACCTTATAGCTGAGATGCCCTGCCGGTACCGGCAGGGCATCTCAGGACTGTTTTCCGGGACGCGCCGTCGACGTTGAGGACACGGTGCATCAACCGGATAGGTATGACTGTATCCCCTGCCTAGGTCGTGAGCTCCTGGGCAGCGTCTTTGACCCGGCCCACGCCTCTCTTGGTCGAGCCTTTGGCCTTGTCGGCATCGCCTTTGGCTTTCAGATCGTTGTTGCCGGTTAGCTGGCCCACGGCCTTCTTGGTTTTCCCTTTGACTCGATCGGCAGTTCCTGCTGCCTTGTCGCCTTCACCCTTCATGGAACCACTCCTTTCCCGGTCTGATTAACCGGATTGGCTACTCGTATAGCAAGTGGTATGCCAGGAAGTTGACGTAGCCCGAAACCTGGACGCTCTCTCCACTGCCAGGCGCTCACGTGGCATGCTTCCTGCAACCACAAGACTACATATCGGAAAGGGCAAACAGAAAGGTAAGAGTGGAGTTGCAGACCCGCAGCAATCTTAGCGACAGGGCCCCTTTCGAGATAGACGTGGAACCTGCATCCAACCACAAGGTGTATTTACCGCATCGTATCGATACGGTGCTTAGCGCGAAGGAAAGGTTAGTGTGATGGTCGCGCAGCCACAGTCGGACGAGCAGCATGCCGGCGGCGACCGAGATGGAAGGCAAGCATCCGGGCAGGATCTCGCCGAAACACTCCAGCCGTTGATCGCGAATCTGGAACAGCAGATTCAGCAAATCATCCGCGAGCAGATGGACCGGGCACTACAACCGCTGCGGCAGGACATGGATAGCTTGATTGACCAGACCGGTAATCAGACGCCGTCCGGTCAGCCGCAGGGGCAGCAGTCTAAAGATCAGCAGCAGAACAGACCACAAGCGCAACCCGGACAAGAGAGTCAAGCACCGGGGCAGTCGAATCAAACCGATGGCATATATAAGGAGGGCCGAATGGCGACCGAAGTCGAGACACGACCGGCGCAACAGTCGCAGGACGATCAGGGACAGCAACAGGGTCAGCCCCAGTCCCAGACGCAGCAAGATCAACCGCAGGGTCAGACCAAGCAGGAGAGCCAGCCGCAGGGCCAGCAAGACCAGCAGGGTCAGCCCGAGGAGCAAGAGGGTCCTCAGGCTCAGTCAGAGTCACAAGACGGGCAGCAAAAGAAGGACGAGGGCAAGGACGATCCTCTTGTCGCGCTTCTGCGCCAACAGATCATTGATGCCATGGATCCGGTGCTCGACGATCTGCGAGAGAACGTTGAGCAGGCCGTGCAAGATCAGATGAGCAACGCCATCAAGCTCAATAAGCAGGACCTTGAGAAGCGGGTTGATCAGGCACTGGAGCCGATGCGACACGAGGTGGAAAGCCAGATTGAGCAGACAGTGCAAGACGCCAAGGCGGAGCGGGACAAGCCACCCCAGACCAGTCTCCAGAAGGCGATCACCCGCACGGTCAAGGCGTTAAAGGAGACCATGCAGTGGCTGGCGCGGACACTTCGCGCATTGCTGAAGACCGTGGTTGCTCTGCTCAAGGCAGTCGTGAACCTGGTCATCGTCATTCTCTTAGCGCTCTTCGAGGGGTTGAAATCCCTGGGCGGAGCAGCCGGGAAAGGCCTCTCGAAGGTTGGTGGGGGCATCCTGGGCGGCCTGAAGAACATGCTCATGAAGTCGGGCCAGGGCCTGATCGACAAGCTGGTCCCCGAGCCCAGTTCCGACTCCGGCTCTGATTCGGACAAGAAGGATCAACAGCCGCAAGCCCAGCAACAGCAGCAACCGGCACAAGCGTAAGCCGCTATCGTTTGTGGGGGCGGGCCGAGACCCGAGGGTCTCGGCCCGCCTTTAGCTTATGGAGAACAGACGCCGCCGGACTCTCTTGACCTTCTGGCAATCCGGCCAGTCCGCTCATGAGTCATCCCGTCTCGTGACCTCACCGGACACGAACCTACCTGTAGTCTGACAGGGGAGAGAAAGCCCGATGATGAACCGGGGGCCGACTACCCGCCCCTGGATCGAAGGAGTTTCATTACCCTCTCCCCTACCACGGTATTGGGCAGGAAGTCTATGCCATCCGGATTGTTGAGTAGTCCGGGTCCGCTACCGTAGGTACCGGTCGTTCCGTACTGCCACAGAATCCGCTGTGTGCGCATGTTAACGATGATGACCCGGTGGTTCCAATCGTCGTTGAGCGCCACCAACCCATGAGGTAGGGGAATGGCAAGTGACGGATGGTTGAGAAGATTCGGACCCGCGTCGGCGCCAAAAGATGCCACGATGCGCCCCTTCGGATCGAGCTCAACAACCCGTCCCGGAAGCGTGTAATCAGAGACCAGGATGTGCCCGTTGGACAGCATCTGGGGATCGGATGGGTAGGCGAGCGGAGTGTGCATCGCCCACACGAGCCGGCCACGCGCGTCGAGGCGGTCGACCCAGGAGCCGCTGATCTCAGAGACGAGCATGCTTCCCTGGGGTAGGGGTGTATCGCCGTTGGGAGCGTCGAATGCTCGTGGTGGATCGTGTGCGCACACGCCGGTACGCCCGTACTGTCGCACCACCTGCTCCTTCCCATTGAGAACCAGGATGCGGCAGTTACGGATATCGGCCACCGTGACCAGTCCCTTGACCCAGTAAGCATCGTCCGGACCATTGAGATACCCCGGGCCACTGCCGGGGACGCCCGGCTGCCCGTACTGCCAGATCACTTTCCCCGTTGGGACATCGATCTCACGGATCACGTGGTAGTCCTCTTCGGTGGCTATGATCGCGTTCCCGGACGGTGTGAAAAACGCATCGTCCGGTATCAAGAAAGGCCCCGCGGTGGTTGAGACGCCGGCATGTGGATACTGCCAGATGATGCGTTTCTGCTGGTCGACCAGCAGCAGGCGGTTGTTGTCCTTGTCGGCTATCAGCAACATGCCGGGCAGAGGTCCCTCGAGATTCGGGGCGTGTCCCGCGGTTTTCACATGATGAGCGCGCGTGGAGTGCGTCTTTACTTTTCGCCTCGGCTTTGCCACGACCGCCAGGTGGTGTGTAGGGACGTGTTGTGACCGGCCGGCCAGTGGTCTGGCATGGGGAGGCGAGATGCGTGCCTGCGAACGTCCACACGCGGATAGCCCCAGGAGACCTGCAAGCGCAAGCAGCATAAGACCAATCTTCATCGCCGGTCGTATCCTCTCCGTTACTCCGCCGAGCCGCGCTTCTCCTCTGCCAGTGTAGACTGCTCTCGTTAGTCCTACAGCTGTAGTTGGCGCGCTTTCATGATCCGATGGCTAACCGAAACGTCACATTGGTCCCTCTGGCGACGACGGCATCAGGCACAGGCCAAAGCCTGGACTACAAACGCCGGCTGGCCCGTCTCTAAACCGTGGCGAA
>DASVZE010000473.1:0-7655 GCA_036391775.1 Chloroflexota bacterium
TACCTTTGGAAGCACGCTCCTCTCGTCGACAATCCACTCGCTGGGCTTTCGGGGAATCTGCAACTGCCGGCAGGCGCCATTCCGCGACTTCTGCTGCTCAAGTTGCCGACTGCAAACCATGGAACCGCGTTTTTCACCGCACATCTTCGCGCCGAGATAGGTCGCGTTCTATTTATTCTGAAGAACCGCAAAATCGACGCAAGAGCAGACATGCTCCGAGGTGCTGTTGCTGTGACGGGACGTGTCGCAGTCTCCACTTTGTATTCGTTGCCCGACGTGCTGTCCGCGGCATCGCTAGATCAAGCATCTGATGCCAGGGCAGACATGTTACTGGCGCTATCGCATGCTGCTCTTGCGACACCGCACCACGACCTGCATATAGGACCGTCGCACGCATGGACCGGCTATTTAGTCGAATGGCAGGGACAGACGCTACTTGTAGGAAAAGGTCCACGTGCTCGCCATGTTCGATTTCGTATCTCAAAGGGAAGCGGTGGGGCCTGGACTGGGAATGTGCGCACAGATGCTCGCACTGGCACGTATATCCTCGATCTCGGTCGACTCTCTTCAGCGCAGCGCACTCGCCTGTCGAAGACGCTTACAGGAACTCGGCGAGCAGCACAGCCCGCTCTCTTACAGCCAATCGCGCCCGCCCGACCGGCTTCGATGACTAGCGGTTCCAAATCTCAAACGCGGTGGCCGTGGTTGGGGGGTGGCGCCCTATTGCTTCTGGCGGTCCTTAGTCTACTTTTCCTGCGGTTCCGGCACTCCCATGCCGTGGACTGAGGCCGAGGTTTTCGCGCAAGGGCAACTCTTGTCACCGTAACTCGGGCATGGGTCGTTGAGTCGCAATGCCGCTCGAGACGTTTCCAGGGCTGTGCATCGATCCCACGCGGCTTAAATCAAGCTCTACGTGCGTTCCTGCCTGTTCAGAAGCACCTGAGGCACATGGGCCGAAGGGTGGTCGATGACGTGCAGTGGTGTCTCGAAGGCGTCTACGCCGCCTTGACTGCCAAGGACCTCCCGGCTCGATCCTTGCTGGACCAACATCCCGGCCCTCAAGACCGCTATCCGTTCGAAATAGAGTGCTGCGGCATTGATGTCGTGAAGCACGGCGACGACCGCCAGCGCACGCCTTTTTTGCAGGGTACGAAGCAATTCGAGCAGCTGAACCTGGTGTTTCAGGTCGAGATGAACGGTAGGCTCGTCAAGCAGCAGATAATCCGTTTCCTGCGCCAGTGCAGTGGCCAGCATCACTCTTTGCTGCTCGCCGCCGCTCAGTTCCGAGAACCGTTTCCGCGCTAGATCCTCTACTCCCGTTGCGCCAAGCGCATCTTGAACAGCGTCTCGATCAACGCGAGAAAGTGTGCCTAATGGTCCGAAGTAGGGAGCACGTCCGAGCGCCACGATCTCTTCCACCGAGAAGCTGAGCGAAGGGTCAAGGTGCTGAGCGACCACACCGATCCGGCGAGCCACTGCTCGCCGCGCCATTTCTTTCAATGGCCGGCAGTCGAGACTGACTGACCCTTTGCTCGGCCACAGGACACCGCTCATCACGTGGAGTAATGTTGTCTTGCCCGAGCCATTCGGACCGACCAAAGCGAGCATATCGCCCTGTCGCAACTCCAGAGAAACATCGTCAAGAACCGGTAGGTTGCCGTAGGCGAAGCTTATCGACTCCAACCGCAGTGTCGATACGTCAGACACTGTAGTCTCGCCTATTGCGTCTCAACAAATAGAGAAAGACCGGTGCGCCAATTAACGCCGTTATCGAACCCAAGGGGATTATGGTCGGTGCCAGGAGCACGCGAGAGAGAGTATCAGCCAGCACCACGAATATGGCGCCGCCTAGGGCCGATGTGGGCAGCAGGAGACGGTGGCCGGGTCCGTAAAAAATGCGCGCAGCGTGAGGAACAACCAGTCCCACAAATGCCACGATACCGGCCAAAGTCACGGCGAGCGCGGTTAGAAGAGACGCAACCAGAACGGCGCCCAGCTTCAGGCGCTCAACGTGAATTCCCAGGTGCGTGGCGGACTCTTCGCCCAGCAAGAGCACATCAAGTCGCGGGGCCATCAGCCACGACACGGCCACCGCGGCCACGACGATAGGAGCGGTTGACTTCAGCTGATCCCACGAGCTTACGTTGATTCCACCCATGGTCCAGGAAAGTATGTCGTTTGCACGATTACTGATGCTGAGCAAGAAAGACGTACCCGAGATGAGAAAAGAGCTCGTAACAAATCCGGCAAGCAATAGAGTGACGACCCGCGCACTACCGCCGATACTGGCCAGAAGGTAGACCAGGAGGACCGTACCCACCGCTCCGGCAAAAGCAAACGTCTGCATTGAACCGAAACCGAGAAGGGCAAATTGAACAGGCAACAGAAGTGACGTCGTTACCCCCAGCTGTGCGCCGGCCGCCGTACCGATGACGTATGGATCCGCCAGGGGATTGCGCAGGACGCTCTGAAAGAGTGTCCCCGCCACTGCCAGGCCGGCTCCCACCAAAGCCGCTGCAACCACGTGCGGCAAGCGTAAGTCCCACACGATGATCTCGTCCTGCGCCGGCCACGTGGCGGCTCCAGAGGGAAGTCCCAGCTTGAACAGTAGGATATGAACGGTGTTTTCGAGCGAAATCGGTATGTCGCCGACCGCGCTCGCCAGAACAAGTACCAGCAATAGAACTATGGGGAGGACGGCCAGGCGCATGCGCGATTCCGCCGCACTCCGATCACGTCCGCGCGATATAACTGAAACAGTCACGTTTGTATTCAATAGGCGAAGGGCCGCCTCAGCCTAGCACGCGGCAATATGAGGCAGAACGATCGTGTTTAGTGCCCCAGGAAACGCACAGGATCATCACCTCAAGCCCACATGAGTCACGAGTGACTTGAGATGCGCCACCGTCTCCACCGGCATGGGAACAGATCACCCTCTCCCACTTGCCCTCGCTTGACTGGAAAAGGGGCACAAAGTAGGCTGAGCTACATGCTGGCAAAGGTTTGTGAGAAGGAGTCTCCTCCATGAGTGTGTTCGGCCGTATGAACACCATATTTCAGTCGAAGATGAATAAGGTTCTGGATAAAGCCGAGAATCCTAACGAGACGCTCGACTACTCGTATGAACGGCAGCTGAAGCTGTTACAGGACGTGAAGCGCGGACTGGCGGATCTTGTCACGTCGAAGAGGCGCTTACAGCTACAGCACGAGAGAGTTCAGGAAGAGCTAGACAAGCTCGACTCACAGGCTCAACAGGCGTTGGCGGCGAATCGCGAGGATCTTGCCAGAATGGCGCTGCAGCGAAAGATTGGCGCGCAGGCCCAGCTTCAAGGTTTGGATCAGCAGATCGTACAGCTCGAAGCTCAGCAGCAAAAACTTACCGATGCGGAACAGCGCCTACAGACCAAGATCGAGAGCTTTCGGACGACGAAAGAGTCCATCAAAGCCCAGTACACCGCGTCTCAGGCTCAAGTTCACATGAGCGAAGCAGCTACCGGTATCTCCGAAGAGATGGCAGATGTTGGATTGGCGATCCAACGGGCGCAAGACAAAACCGAACAGATGCAGGCGAGAGCCGGCGCGCTGGATGAGCTGGTTGATTCTGGCGCACTCAGCGACCTCACGCTGCCTGCAGGTCAGAGTGACATCGATCGGCGACTTGCCGATATGAGCTCGCAGGGCGAGGTCGACCGACAGCTGGCCGCGATGAAGTCTCAGATGCAACTACCGCCAGGCGAGCCGGACCAAAAACAGCTGGAGGCACACCAATGATCGTTCGGGTTAGCGGCGTGGGACAATACGAGCTCAACGACGACGGCGTACGAAAGCTCGACCAACTAGATACGGAGCTGACCAGGGCACTGGATGCGGCCGATGAGGCGCGTTTTCACGCGGCGCTTGCAAGCACCATTGAATTCATTTGCGGTAGCGGTAAGCCGGTTGAGGCGAACCGCGTTGTGCCATCGGACGTTATCGTACCACCCGAAGATGTGACTCTGGAGGAAGCGCGAGGCTTCTTCACGGACGAGGGATTGATGGAGCCTCTGCCGGCCTGACTCTCCGGATCGTCATTTGAGCGGTATACCCCACAGGGGATACCACATGCCCAGATCGCTTTCCACCTCCAGCTCGCGACCCATGACCGAGCTAAGACGCAGTTCTAGCGCGTTGTCTCGCGCTTGATTCCCCGTGGGCACGAACGGGTAGTAGGTGCCTCGCTTGTAGTTGTACATCCAGTACACGTTCTGCCCCTGCAGTGATCGGAACTGAAACACCGCCGCAAGCAGCTGGCCCCCAAAGCCGCTGTCCTGCAGCTCGCGGCTCACCATATGCACCGTTGCCACCAGGTTCTCGTATTCAGCGGCGCGGAGCACTGTCCACTGATAGCCAAAGGAATCCGTATTCGAACTCCAATCCAGAGGTGAATCCTTTGCGCTCGCCTCGAGCAACTGGCCGATATCTCGCTGTAGCTGTGCGAATTCGCCGCTGCTCACGGGCCGGAAGCAGAGTGCTGCGCTCCCGGTCGATTTCAGGTCGAACTCTGTTTCGAGAGTCAGAGCAGCAGTCGAAAGGCCAAAGAGCCGGTCAAGTGTTGGCTTGACCGGCTTGGATCGACCGAGAAGTGCGTCGAGAAAGCTCACACGCGCGCCAATGACCGCTCAAGCTCTTGAAGCCTCGCGATTCTATTCTGGACTGATGGATGGTCGGAAAACAGCTCGCCGACAACCTCGCGTTTCGGCGCAGCGAAGAAGAGAGCGCTTAAAGGCTGAGCCTGTCTCAAATCCTGCGTCGGGATACGCTGCATGGTACCGCTGATTCGAAGCAATGCGGATTGAAGCTGCTCCGGTGAGCCCGTCAGTATCGCGCCGCCTCGGTCTGCCGAGTATTCGCGGTAGCGCGACAGCGCCAGGACCAGCATATGACTTATAAGCTGCACGGCCAATGTGACGAGCAAAAAGATTGCAAAGTTTCCGCCACCATCGCGCCGATCTCTGCTGTCACCCATGCCGAACCAGAAGCTCATCTGCAGAATCCACGCCGCCACCGCGGCGAACGATCCGGCCATGGTCATCACCAGCATGTCTCTGTTCCGTATGTGGGTCATCTCGTGCGCAAGCACCGCTTCAAGCTCGGCCGGTGGAAGCTGCGAGATGAGTCCGGACGTCACTGCCACAACCGCGCGCTTGGGGTTGCGGCCGGTTGCAAACGCATTCGGCATCGGAGTGTCGATGACGGCAATCCGGGGCATCGGAAGGTCAGCTTGTTGGGCAAGCCTTTGCACAATGCCGAAAAGCTCAGGTGCCTGTTGCTCGTTAATGATGTGCGCCCCAGAGGAGCTGAGCACCAGCTTATCCGAGTACATGTACTGGAAGAAGAGTCCAGCAAGAGGAATGACTATCAGCAGGTAGCCGAGATGTGTCGTGGAGAAAAGAAACAATGAAAAGATGAGATAGAGGGCTGTCAAAAGCAGCATGGTAACGGCCATGCGCGCCTGCAACCCCCAATCCCGTCCATACCAGGCTTGCTTACGTTGCATTGCACCCACCTCCTGTGGGCATATAACTTGATACCCCTATTGTAAACCCTTTTGATGGCGTTGGAAACCGGTATTGTCTTAACACTTATGCATTACGCTGGCGTCGGTACTGGCGGAAGGCCTTGTTGAGGTAGTACCCCGCCAACACCACGTACCCGACAAGAATGGCGACGTTCCACCCACCAGTGAGTCCACGCTGTGGTGTCAACGCGAAGAGACCGCCTAGCAGGAGTAGGACGAGACCGATTGCGAGATTGGCCCATGGCGGCAGCTCTCGTCGTTGTCGTCTATGCGGACTGGACGCTCTGGCCGCGCGGCTCTGTCGGCCGTTGGCGCTGGCAACAGCATCCGTGACCGGCGGCCTTGGTTCGTCTGTGCTCGAGCGGCGCTTCCGCGGACGCTTACGGGTCTTTCCCTTTTGTATGGGCACTGATTCAACTTTCTAGCTTGCTGCTGAGTCACGTCCCGTACGCACGGGGACTGGTGACGACGGTGGAGCAGAATGCTCCTGCGCTACCTCCGGCGGTGGCGTCACCGTCGGAACGGATCGACCAAGAACGAAATAGGAATATCCTTCCCTGATGAGGATGTGGATGATTCCGGCAACCGGCACGGCCAAAAACGCTCCCAGAAAGCCGGCAAGAGGGTAGCCCACCATGACGGCGAGAAGCGCTTCCAAAGGATGAATTCCAACGGCCATTCCCATAATGCGGGGCCCCAGGATATTGGTGACGATCTGCTGAAAAAGCATGAACCATACGAGGAGAATAACCGTTGTTACCAGGGGTACAAAAAAGAGGGAGATGACGACCGCCGGAATGACCGCTACCATTGGCCCGATTACGGGCACGGACTCAAGCAAAAACGTGACTATGCCGATGAGCAACGGATATGGCACTCCGAGCATGGCGGCTCCTGCTCCACCTAGAACACCCGCCAGTGCGGAGAGGAAGAGCTGCCCGCGGATATAGCCACCCACGACTTTGTCGACACTCGTCAGGAAGAACCACACGTTATCCCGGTAATCAGTGGGAATTAACCGCATACCCTGGTGAATCAGACGACGTCCATCGAGCAGGAGATAGAAGGCGATGATCAGAATGAGGATCGTATTGAGCAAGATATTGAACGTTTCGGAGAGAATCGTAATCGTGTTGTCAAGAATGTAGGTGCCCTGATCGCTGAAATTGGTAGCCGCCTGACCAAACTTGTCATGCAGATTGATGTGGATCCCATGCTGGTCCAGCCACCCCTGCGATCGAATAAGCAGAATTGGGGTTGTTGACATGACGTGGTACATAGTGTCGGCCGCCCGGGTAGCTCCCTGGGCGTCGGCTAGCGCTCGACTGGTATACAGCTGCCTCATCTTTCCGCTGGATGAAAGAGCCGTGGCGTAATGTGACTGAAGGAAGGTGAGCTCGGCTGCGATGGAATTGACGTAGCTGGGCGGCACCCGAGTCTGCGGCACAGGATTGGGCGAAACGCGGCCCGGACTGAGATGGCGCGGCTGTGGCGTATGCGACAGGCCGGATACCGTGCCGTTGCGAAGATCGCTGACCTCGTGTTGCAGCTGAGAAATGCTCGCCCCATAGGTCGCGAGATCGTGCGACGCAGTCAAGCAAAAAACGGAAAGTTCCACCTTTACCTGGCAGCTCAGCTGGTGACGTAACCGATCTGAATCATCGCGGACTTGAGCGATGGATCGCAGACTGCTGGCCGAGGGTGTGTGGAGATTATCTACGAGCGATTGCGCTTGCTGGACAAACGGAGTGACAAGCAAAACGCCGAGCATGAAAAGAAACAGGGCAATTGCAATATAAGAGAAGAAGATGGCCACCCATCGGACACGTAGATACCGTTCGAGCCGGTTGACGAACGGAGTCAGAATATACGCCGACATCGCGCCCAGGATGAACAGAAGGAAGGCATGGCCGAAGCGCAGCAGGATAGACCCTGTGACGTAGAGGATCGCGTAGGTGGCCAGAATGACCAGCAGAATTGTCAGTATTCTGGTCCAGTTTGGCTGTCGCCAGTGCATGTTTCACCAACGTGTGAGGAGGACCTACAGAGCCCTCGTGTAGGCCAATTGTAGAACGTGGAGAAAAGCCCACGTACCGCT
>DASVZE010000474.1:0-9303 GCA_036391775.1 Chloroflexota bacterium
ATGAGGGACCGGCTAGCCCTCTTCACCGCCGTCTGGCATAAGCGGGAATATCGCGCCTTCTTCCTGATTATGGTGCTCCTGTCACTTGCCATTTCGTCGACACTCCCGCTCGTCACGCTCTACCTGGTGGACCACCTGCATGTCGGCCTGTCCCAGGTGGGCTTCTTCTTCGTCGGCGAGGCATTGCTTGGACTCGTCCTGGGCTTGCTCGTCGGGCGCTGGTCCGATCATTGGAGATCGCGCCTGCCCGCTATGCGCCTCGCAGCTATCTGGGTTGCTTTGGGTTGGCTGGTCTTCGCCTTTTCTCCCTATCTCTGGCTTACCTTGCCGCTGGGCGCTATATTCTTCAGTGCCGGTGCGATCATCATGGGACAGGGATTTGCGGCCTTGCACGACGTCATGGTCAGGGATGGCGAAACCGAGCCCGGATTCATAAACACCACTGTTCGCACAGGGTTTTCGTTGGGCTTCGTCGTGGGACCGCTGCTCGGCACCGAGCTGGCGGCCCTCGTGAGCTTCCGTGCCGCTTTCTTGATAGCCGGGTGCTTCAACCTGCTTTGCCTTGTTCCGTTATACGGTTTGGATGTCCACGTCTCTTCTGCCATACAGGAAGAAGAGAAAGGACGGGAACAAACGCAGAGCAACGTCTTGCTCTACGTCTTCGTCGCACTTTGCACGCTCGCTCTCACCGGTACCGCGCTCAGGATCACCTACCTGCCGATCGACGTTACCAAACACCTGGGCGGCAGCATCAGCCTGTACGGTACTGTCATGGCCGTCTCGCCGATCGTAGAGCTCGTTGCCATGCCGGGAGTGGCTCTTCTGGCGCTCCGATTTCGCATTGGACGTCTCATTAGCTTTGGACTGATGGTGGCCGCGGTCGAGTACCTCATCCTGTGTTTCAATACCGCCCTGTGGCAGGTATATCTGACTCAGGTCATGGACGCCCTGGTTGTTGCTGTTGTGTTCGGGCTCGGCCTGACATATGCTCAGCAGCTGGCTCGTGGTCGCGCGGGACTGGCAAGTAGTACCTTCGGCTCCGCCTTCGGCATGTCTATCTTGGTGGGAAACCTCATTGGCAGCGTCAGTATCCCCTTTCTAGGAGTTCCACACATCTTCTTCATCCCGCTGGTGACGAGCGTCATGGCGCTGGCCATGTTCATCGCTCTGGACCGAACGACAGCCGCATCACAGCCGGCTCAAAATCTCGGCGCACCGAAGCGCGAAATCCCAGCCTGAGGGGTGATCGTCGAAGGTCCAGACCGCGGAGAGCACGGCTTGGGCGATACCCCAATCGCGTAGCCGCTCGCGGTTGAAATCCAGCATCTCACTCAGCTGGTCAAGCCGGCGGGCAAGAATGTGCGCGGGATCAGGTTGCTGCAGTAGCTGCGGTGCGGGATTGCGCAGAATGGCGCCCACCTCGTACTCTCGTTCTCCTACCACGCCCTTGGGATCGATAGCCAGCCAGGGCTCACGCTGGGCCGCCAGAATATTCCAGTGGTGTAGATCACCATGAAGCAGGACCTGCTCACCCGTTGAGGAGAGGAGATCGGCAAAATGTGCTTCCGCTCGCTCTACCAGCGGAGCCGGTAAGGGTCCCGTACCGCCGCCGCAGCGGTCTCGCAGTAGACGTTGGATGCCGCTCGCCCAGTATGCCACCGTAGGAAACGAGTGATCGTCCGGTACGGGCCGCCAGAGTCTTTGCATGACGCCCACCGCCGCCTCTGTAGCAGGCTCTTCGTCGTCCACGTCGAACAGCGGTGTACCCGGCTCGGCACGCTCCAGCAGCATAGCGCCGGTCTCGAGATCAAGCTCGAGCAGGCGGCACACGCCCCGTCCATCGAAGATCTCCAGGGCGAATGCTTCAGTGCGAAACTCTCTGTCCGAGGGATCGCCGATCTTGAGTACCGCGTGCGAGCCGTCGGCCCGCGTTGCCGGAGCGGCGTAGTTATAGGAAAGGTCTACAAAAGGCGGCTCCAGGATCAGCGACCAACGTTCGACGCAGGCCGCGATGGCTGAGGGCAGCTGCTGGATCCAGGCTTCTCCCCGTGCCTCCGTTGCCTTGGCGAGGAGCGTGAGAAGTGTCAAATCGTCTCGGGAGAACGCATCCATGATTGTCTGTCACTCCGCCCACGGTAATGCATGCAGAAGTGGATTGTGCCAGGCCAAGAGGAATGATATGCAAACGGAAATCGGTGAAAAGGATCATTGGTGGTCACTTCCTGGGGGTGCGGATTCCGGTATAGACTTGGGCCGGAGAGGTGATCTATGCGATGGATTCAAGAGCGAGGCACGGTGCTCGGCACTGTCTCGCTGGTTCTGCTTCTGATGGGCAGCTATCTCGGATTGTTCTGGGCGCCGCCCGATGTGGCGCAGGGCAACGCCATGCGCATTATCTATGTACACGTACCCACCGTCATGGTGGCGTATCTGTCGTTCTTTCTTGTGTTGGTTGCAAGCGCCTTGTATCTCTGGAAGCACGACCCCAAATGGGACCGACTGGCCGGCTCGTCAGCTGAGATCGGCGTGTTTTTTACCGCCATTACCATTGCCGTGGGGTCAATCTGGGCGAAGCCCATTTGGGGCGTTTGGTGGACGTGGGACCCGCGGCTCACTACAACCGCCGTCCTCTTTGTTATCTACATCGGTTATCTCATGCTGCGCACTCTGCAGCCGGATCCGGGAGCGCGGGCACGGCAGTCCGCGGTTGTGGGTATCGTCGGCTTTGTCGATATTCCGATCGTTCACCAATCTGTGCTGTGGTGGCGCAGCCTTCACCAGGGACCTACCTTTGGCGGACTTTCCGGCCCCACCATGGATAGCCGCATGGAGCTTGCGCTGGTCGTCAATATGCTTGCCTTTCTAGTTCTCTTTGTCTACTTATTGGGACAGCGGCTGCGACTCGCGTTGTTGGAACAGCGGCGCGACGACCTCTTGTGGGAAGAGATGAGCAGTGTCTAACTGGGCTTACGTCACAATTGCCTTCACTCTGGTATGGGGCTCGCTCGCCATATACGCCCTGTTGCTGGCGAGACGCGTCGCGCAGGCGCGCGATGTCGCGCGCCGTCTGCAGGAATCGAGTGAGAAGGACGCCACCGCATGCGACGTCCAGTCCGCAACCTGACGCTGGGGGCCTTGATTATCGCGGCGGCACTTGGGTATCTGCTGTATCAAGGGCTCTCCAACAATCTGGTGTACTACATCACGCCGAGTGAGCTATACGCCAAGGGGCCTGGTGCAAACGGCCAGAATTTTCGGCTGGGCGGCCAGGTGCGGCCGGGTTCGGTGCTCTGGAACGCCACAACCCGCGATCTACGCTTTGTATTACAAGATCCGAAGAATCATGTCGCCGTGGAGAGCCACGGCCTGCCGCCGGAGATGTTCCGCGCGGGTGCCGGAGTCGTGGTAGAAGGGACTTTCTCCCACGGGACATTTTCCGCCACCAATCTGATGATTAAGCACGGTTCCACCTATAGAGCTCCGAAACCGGGACAAACCCCCGTGCCGGACAACTTCGTAAGCAGCTCGGGATGATTTCGACACTCGGACATCTGGTCACGCTTCTTGCCTTCGGCATCGCCATCGCCGGCAGCGCAATGTCCTTCGAGGCCTGGCGGTCCGGCAATCAGCGCTTGCTGCGGCAAGCACGGCTGGCCGTTTTTCTGGTGCTCGGCCTGGTATCGGCAGCGGTTCTGCTGATGGAGATCGCGCTGGTGGGGCATGACTTTTCCGTGCGCTATGTGGCCGATGTGGGGAGCCGAGAGACGCCGCTCTACTACACCATCATCTCGCTCTGGGCGGCACTGGAGGGATCGATCCTTTTCTGGACCTTTCTCCTCTCCCTCTACACGGGCGTGTTCCTGCAGGTCTACCGGAATCGCTTTGTGTCGCTGCAGCCCGCCACCACCGGGATCCTGCTGGCGATCTCCAGCTTTTTCCTCTATGTCATCATTGGTCCGGGCGATCCGTTCCGCAGCATCAGCCCCGCGCCGTTGGACGGGCCGGGCCCGAATCCGCTCCTGCAGAACCATTGGATGATGGGTGTTCATCCGGTGCTCCTCTATTGCGGCTACGTCGGACTGTCGGTTCCTTTTGCGCTTGCCATGGCTTCTCTCATGACAGGCACGCCCAGCAATGAGGTACTGAGGCTCATCCGCCGCTGGGCACTGGTTCCGTGGATATTTCTCTCGCTCGGCATCGTAGCCGGTATGTGGTGGGCATACGCCGTGCTCGGATGGGGCGGATACTGGAGCTGGGATCCGGTCGAGAATGTCTCTGTCATGCCATGGCTGGTGACAACCGCATTCCTGCACTCGCTTCAGGTACAAGAGCGGCGTCAGATGCTCAAGACCTGGACCATGTCGCTGGTCATCGCGGCTTTCGTGTTTAGCCTGCTGGGAACGTTTATCACGCGCAGTGGGGTACTGGAATCGGTTCACTCTTTCACTCAGTCGGGAGTGGGCCCGGCGTTTCTGGTGTTCCTGGGTGTGATACTGACCGGTTCTCTGGGGTTGCTGCTGGCGCGCAGCCGGGAGCTACAGGCGCCGGGCGCGTTGGAAGCGACGGTGTGCCGCGAAACAGCCTTCATGTTTAACAACTTGCTGCTCATCGCCATGACCTTCGTCATTCTGCTGGGAACCCTCTTCCCCTTGATCGCCGAGGCATTGCAGGGAACGCAGCTATCCGTCGGTGCGCCCTACTTCGATCATCTCGGCGTGCCGATCGGCGTGGCCTTGCTCTTCTTGATGGGCGTCGGTCCCTCGCTTCCCTGGGGCGCCGCCCGTATGGAAGACCTGCAGTACCGGCTCCTGCCACCAGTCGTGGCATGCACTGCTACAGTTCTCTTTCTTCTTCTCCTTGGGGTACGGGGCGCCGGTGCGCTGACCACATTCGGATTGGCGTCGTTCGCTCTTGCCGTCACGGTGCTTCGGATTACCGCCGATATAGGAGCCAGGAAGCGAGGCACGCATGAGCGCTGGCCACGAGCCACACGGCGTCTCTTTGCCGCCAACCCACGGCGCTATGGCGGCTACACAGCGCACGTTGGCGTCTTGCTTGCGGTCATCGGAATCGCCGCCTCGCAGACCTATCAGATGCGTTCTGCCGCCACTCTCCATCCCGGCCAGTCGATGCGTCTGGATGGCTACACCATGACCTATGTGGGTCTTCGCCCGCACGGCGAGTCGAATCGCATGGTGCTGGGAGCCGCCTTTATGGTGCGTCGGGGAACGAGCAGCCTGGGAACCCTTCAGCCGTCCGTCAATATCTATGCCAATTCCACCCAGCCGGTGATCACCCCGGCGGTGCGGGAGGAGCCGGGTGGCATGCTGACCGGCCTGCTAAGCGGCCGCAATCCATTACCTGACCTGGCGCCGCTACTGAACGGCCGGAACCCGTTCGAGGATGTCTATCTGGTGCTAATGAATGTCGACACCGGCAATGCGAGCATCCATCGCGCGAGTCGCTCGGTCACGGTGCAGGCGTACATTAATCCCATGGTCGGTTTTATCTGGCTGGGTGGAGTCCTTCTTGGTCTGGGTGGACTCTTTGCCCTGGTCCCAGTTCGTCGCAGACGCATGGTTACGGAAGTCGCGCCCGAGCCCGTGAGGTTGCACGCCGAGGAGGCTGCGGTATGAGGTTTCTGATACCGAAACGCGCGTTATGGTCCCTGGTCATCGCAGTCCCCCTCGTCGCGCTCCTTGCCTTCGGTTTCCAGCGGAACCCCGATGCCGTGGCGTCTCCCCTCATCGACAAGCCGGCTCCCACCTTTCAGCTGCACACCATCGACGGCAGGACGCTCTCCCTGGCCAGCCTGCGTGGTCACCCGGTGGTGCTCAACTTCTGGGCTTCCTGGTGTACGGCTTGTATCGACGAACACCCGATGCTGATTTCCGCCTGGCACACGTATCAACGGCGCGGAGTGGAATTCGTGGGCGTGGTCTACGACGACACAGCAGGAGACGCGCGAGACTTCTTGCGGCAGCGCGGCGGCTCGTGGCCCAGCGTGGAGGATCCAGGTCAGCAGACGGCCATTGATTACGGTGTGGTCAAGATACCGGAGACGTACTTCATCGACCGCCACGGAGTTGTGCGGTATAAGTCCTCGGGGGAAGTAACTCCTCAGATACTGTCGCGGCAGTTGGGCCGGATGCTAGGGAAGACGGCATGAGGCGCTATTCGGGCTGGATCGCCATCGGCTGGCTGCTCCTGGTCTGTGGCGTGGCGCTGGTTGCCTATGGTAATAAGCCACCCAAACAGTCTCTCGACGACCGCGTGCGCGCCGTGGCGCAGCAGCTGCGATGTCCGCAATGCAACGGAGAGTCCGTGGCGGACTCTCCGGCCAGCATCTCGACGTCTATCCGTGCCGACATCCGCCGCCGGCTGTTGGCAGGTCAGTCGGACGATCAGATCAAGCAGTACTTCGTGTCCCGCTACGGTGATTGGATCTTGCTCTCACCGCCCCAATCCGGTATAGGAAACGTGGCTTGGCTGGCGCCACCCTTGTTGGTGCTCGGTGGCGTCGGATTGCTTCTCACACTTGTAACGGACTGGCGTAGAAGAGGAAAGGGCGTCGCACCGGCGGGAAGCGAGGGATACCTGGAACGCGTTCGAGCGGAGCTGGCGGCCGATTCCTTTGCTGAGTGATGGATACGAGGATGACACAGGCACAGCTTCTGGCGCGCAAGGATGACCTGCTGGACGCTCTTCGCCTACTGGCGGAGGACCGGCGCGAGGGCGCCATTGACGAGGAAGCGTATTTCTCCGCGTACCACCGATATGAGCTGGAAGCCGCGGCAGTCCTCGAGCAGCTTGACCGATTACAAGACAAGACGGTGTCACCACAACCCGGTCGGGCGGGCATTCCACGTCGCTGGCTGGCCGGAGGTCTGACGGTGGTGGCGCTGGCTGTGGCGGTCATCGTGTTTCTCACCGGCGCGCTTCAACCGCGAAGCAGCACGGGAACCGTGACGGGTAGCTCTCCTCAGGGTCCGGCGTCGTCTCGCCAGTCACAGCAGCTTTTAGCCGCCGAGCAGCAGGTAGAGCAGCACCCAGGGAGTGCGGCCGCGTTTCTGGCCCTGGGCAACGTGTACCTCGATGCCGGACAGAGCAAGGAGGCCGACAACGCCTATCAAAAAGCGATGCGTCTTGCGCCTGGCGATCCGCAACCGATAACGTTGCATGCTATGGTGCAAGGATTTGGCGGCAAGAATTTGCGTGCGGTCCAGGTACTTCACCAGGTGGAAGCGGCTCATCCGCGATACGCGCGCGCCTGGCTGCTGAATGGACTGTTTTCGGCCAATGGATTGCATCGCTATCATGAGGCAATAGCCGCCTGGCGGCACTTTCTGTCGTTGCAGCCGGCCGGACCGGTGGCGGCACAGGTGCACGCCTGGATCAAGATGGCGCACAAGGCGGCTGTAGCGTCATGAACGGACCCGAAGCGCTCATCATCGCCTTTGTAGCGGGAATTGTTTCGTTTCTCTCCCCCTGTACTCTGCCGCTGCTGCCCGGCTATCTCTCGTATATCTCCGGTCTGAGCGCCGAGGAGGTACGGGACCGGGCCAACACCAGAGCCGTGGTGGGGCCCGCTCTGCTCTTTGTTTTCGGATTCTCCTTGGTGTTCACCGCGCTTGGCGCGCAGGCCAGCTATATCGGTACCTTATTCGCCGGCCACCGCGACATCCTGAATCGGGCGGCAGGTGTATTCATCGTCCTTATGGCGCTCTTTATGCTGGGTGTATTCCGCATTCCGGCACTCTTCATGGAGAAGCGCTTTCATGTGGGTCGTGAGGCAGGTATGTGGAGCTCTTTGCTGCTGGGTATGGCATTCGCCATCGGCTGGAGCCCTTGCATTGGACCCACGCTGAGTATCATCTACACCTATGCCATGACCGTGGCATCGGTGCAGAAGGGTGCATTGTTGCTCTTTATCTACTCGCTGGGTTTGGGCCTTCCCTTTCTGCTGGCCGCGCTGTTTGCCGAGCGGATCCTGGGCTCGCTTGGTTGGTTCAAGCGGCACTATATGGCCATCAATCGGGTAGGCGGAACCGTGCTGCTCGTGATGGGCGTCTTTCTCCTGATGGACCAGTGGACGCAGTTCCTGAGCCCGGTCATGCGCTGGTACGCCAACTTTAGCCCTCCGGTGTAACGCCAATGATGTGGCGCTGCGGCTGCGAGCCGGGAGAAGAGAAGGGGCACATCGGAGAGTGCTGCCCGCAGTGCAAGCTGGATGAAGCAAATGCACTCGCCGTGACGGACGGCTTCTGCTGTTGTCGGGACGAGCGCCGAACGATCGGGGCACCCGGTTCGCATCCCAGAGAAACGGTACGCCATCGAGAAAGTCACGCCGGTGGTAGTCGATAACGACTACTACAACAGATTTCCGGCTGCATGGCGAGATGAGAGCCGTCCCCTTTCTTTTCTGCAAGGCATAACGCCTGCCCGCTTTGGCTATCTGCGCAGCGTACTGATTGAGCGGTTCGTTATGGAACTATCAGGAAAAACCGTGCTTGATGTGGGCTGCGGCGGAGGACTGCTGGCAGAGGAGTTCGCCCGAGCCGGCTGCCGAGTCACTGGGATCGATCCTTCGAGCCCATCGCTGCAGGTCGCGCGTGCCCACGCCACAGAGGCCGGACTCGACATCGAGTATCTGGAAGGCAGGGGCGAAGAGATGCCGATCGACGGCGAACGCTTCGACGTCGTCTACTGCTGTGACGTGCTCGAGCACGTCGGCGATCTCGATCAGGTAACGGCCGAGATTGCACGTGCCCTGAAGCCTGGCGGCGTCTACCTTTACGACACCATCAATCGCACCATTCTGAGCAAACTGTTGTTAATCAAGCTAGCCCAGGATTGGAAACTGACCCGCGTCGTGGACTTTCAGCTCCACACCTGGAACATGTTCATCAAGCCTGAGGAACTGCACGCGGCCCTGGCGCGGCATGGTCTGGAGAATCAGGAGACCGTGGGTTTCGGTCCGAAGGGCAATCCGCTGAAGGCAATAGCCGCTTTCTGGCAGCTCAGGCGCGGGCGGACGTCATTTGCCGCTGTGGCAAGAAGCCTTGAGATGGGAGTCACACGGAATCGGAACGTCTCATATATGGGTTACGCCGTGAAGCGACGTGGTCGAGTGTCGCCGGATCATGTCTCTACAATCGACCCATGACTGATCAAGATCCGCCGGCAGGCCGCACCGACATTCCGACCACATGGGACGAGCGCGTGACGCTCGCCACTTTCCTCGATTATTCGCGTGCCACCGTCCATGCAAAGTGTGACGGCATCTTCACGGAACCATCGATA
>DASVZE010000475.1:0-3213 GCA_036391775.1 Chloroflexota bacterium
GGCACTGTCCCAGCTATACGAATCCGACATTCCAAATTACTGGGCGTATGCGCGCGCCTTCACGCTGGCAGACCACTTCTTCTCCACCATCAATGGACCGAGCTTCCCCAATCACCTCGTCACAGTCGCCGCATCGTCAAACAATACGGACGACAATCCCACACTGAACTCGTACCATTCCTGGGGTTGTGACGCGGGCAGGTACACCATAGTGGAGCAGGTCGACCCCAAGACCAATGTCCGACGTTTCATCAAACCGTGCTTCGATATGCTGACGCTCCCCGATCTGCTCGACCGGGCAGGGATCAGCTGGAAGTACTATGCCCCCGGCCTCTATCAATCGGGCTACATATGGTCTGCGCTCAACTCCATCAGACACATCCGGTATTCCTCATTGTGGAAAACGAACGTACCCGATACAAGCCAGTTTCTCAAAGACGCCCAGAATGGAACGCTGCCGCAGGTGAGCTGGGTTGTCATGAATGAGGCAGTGAGTGAGCACCCTCCTCATAGCGCCTGCGCGGGAGAAAACTGGACGGTGCGTGAGCTAAACGGGCTCATGCAGAGCCCATCGTGGAATTCCACTGCCGTCTTCCTCACGTGGGACGACTTTGGCGGTTTTTACGATCATGTGCCGCCACCGCGCCTGAATTACATCAGCTACGGTCCGCGTGTTCCCACAATCGTTATTTCACCGTATGCGCGCCCTCACTACGTCGATCACCACACGTACGACTTTGCCTCCATCCTCCGATTCATCGAAGACCGCTACGGACTGAACCACCTGAGCCAGTACGACCAGCGTGCAGTCTCGATGGCGCCGGCATTCGATTTTTCTCAGGCACCGCTGTCACCCGTGATCCTTCATCCACGGACGTGCCCTCCCGGAGCATACTTGAGTAGCTATATGCTGGCGGGTAAAGTGGTCGGCATAATTAGTACCCCCGCGGAGCACGCTCTGGTTATGCACATACCCGCTTCTCCCGACGATGCCCGTATTGTTCTGGACTGGCAATCGCGTTTGTCCGATTCGAACAAACATCCCGTAATTTTCAGTGATCTTCAACGTGGGGACTCCATAACCGCAGTAGGAGTCCCGTCTCCTGACAAGGCGCTTGTCTACCATGGCCAGCGAATCGTAGACAATGACCTCAGCCTGGTCGAGAGTCAGCTCGGATTCGTTGTACGAAGGAACCTTGACACCCGGACCTTCCTTGTCCGCCTTGCAGGAGGCGATGCCGAGACGGTGCGAGTATCCGGAATCACGCGGTTTGTCGGAAAGGCGAGCAACGGGAGTCGCTTACACGGACTGCGGCCAAATGAAATGCTGCTGCTCACGGGCGTCGTGGATCGGCGGACATCGCGCATGGTACGCGCCATCGAGATTCGCACCTACGGGTAGAACAAAACGCCCGCGGATCAGAGATTTGTCTGCGATGCGCGTGATAGATTCGCTCTAGGGGTGCACAGCCCACTGTTCGACGTTGGAGCAACGTGAAATTTATGTCAGACCGTTTGGCCGACTCGGCGCTGGCGGATGCTGCGCTATTTATCGACTGGGACAACCTCAAGGCCGGGGTAAAGAGCCTTGGACGACAACCCAATATGTCCTCTCTTCTCGACGCCGTCCGGCATCGGGGAAGGGTGGTAATCGCGCGCGCCTATGCCGATTGGCAGCAAAAAGTCCATACATTCGATCCACCCAATCTGTACGCAGCGGGCATCGAGCCGGTCTACGTCCCGGTCCGCGTTCAGGGAGGCGCCATTCTTAAAAACAGCGCGGACGTCAAGCTTGCCGTTGACTGCATCGACTACGCCAACACTGCTCCACACCTCAAAGTCTTCTTCCTGGTGTCAGGCGATTCAGATCTGGTGCACCTCGTCAATTTTCTGCGAGCGCGTGGCAAGCGAGTCGTTGTTATTTCAGTCTCACAGAGCCTTTCTCCAACCCTGAGCGAGAACGTCGATGAGCTCCTGCTATACGACGTAGACATTGAGCCGATAAAGCAGCCGGAGGCGCCGTTGAGCAAACGTGGGCGCGCTTCGGCGGAGTCCCACAGCTCGGAGTCTCAACTCGAGGACGCATTTAATTCACTCCGCGATCTGTTGCGTAACCGCAGCAACCGGGCGGGATCGTTGTTTTCCTGGATCGGCATTCAGCTCGGACGCAAGGGGGTGGATCACCGCGCACTCGGCTTCGAACGTTTCAAAGACTTTATGCAAGAAGCCGAGCGTCGCGGACACGTGAAAATCGTGACCCGTGGCTTACAAGACTGGGCCTATCTGCCGGAACAGTACGACCGGATGACCGAGGAGGAAGCAGAAGCAGAGGAAGAAGAGACGCAGCAATCGGATGGTGACGGGACGGCGCGCGTCCCCGTCGCCGCGTTGGACGACGATGAACAACGGGCTTTCATGCGTTACGTCATGGAGCTGGAGGGACGTTCCGACTATCTGATTCCTCCGTACATCGTGACACACCTGGTACGCGAGAATGTGCTCCCGTCTCTGTCGCAAAGTCAGCTGCGGTCGCTGGTACGGGACGCGATCGACGAAAAGCTGCTCATTCCCTCGACGCATACCGTACCGCACAAGCAGACCGGCAAACCGTACGAGCTGAAGACCGTACGCGTTAATCCGCGACATCCGCTGGTGGCTGTCGCCGCCGACGCAATGTAAAGAGTTATCGTCCTCCCGCGACATGCATGGGCATAACCACGTGGGTGTAGTCTACCGAATCGATAGGTCGGAATACGGCGGCCGAGTTTGGTCCCGTTATCTCAAGCCCCACCTGCGACGACTCTACAGCACCCAGAACGTCATTGATATAGCGGGAGTTGAAGGACACCTTGGCTGCGCTTCCGTTAACCACCGCGTCGAGCTCACCGCGATCCTCACCCAGCTCGGCAGCGGCTCCGGTCACGATTACATTTCCCACACCCGCTTCACCCCCAGGCTGGACTTCAAGCGTGATGACGTTCGAGTTATCGCGTGAGAAGAAGCTTGCAATCTTTGTGGCTTTGAGTAAATCACCTGTGCCGACTACGACCTTGGTGGCGAACTTCGAGGGAATGATCTGCTTGTAGTTGGGGAAGTTGCCTTCGATTAAACGGGATACCACGTGGACTGTGTCCGTTCGAAAGACGACCTGGTTCCTGTTGGGTGTCACGGATATTTCAACCAGATGTTCGCCATCGGGCAAGATCTTTGCCA
>DASVZE010000476.1:0-1516 GCA_036391775.1 Chloroflexota bacterium
GGAATATGCAGGCGGTAAGACACTTTTGTAACGTCGCTTGCCCTGTCGTAGATATCTTCGGACATGGAGATAGTAGTTCCGTCCGATAGCATGATGGTGGGGTCGTCTCGACAGGGTGCGGACGCCCAGGCGACCTGTGTCTGCACCGCTCCCAGGAATAGAGCAAGCGCACTCACGAACAAAACCAGCAGAGAGGGTCCGAACCGGCGCCTGACAAGCATCAATTGCCTCCTTAATGAGACGTGCTTCACCGGTGACTGTATATCTCCGTTCGAGAACGCGGTAGAGGAGATAGTCCTATTCCTCGTTACGGTTACGTTACGGTCTGCGGCGTACGCCTTTCGAATAGGCGGCTATTCTACCGACGAACTGCTTCTAACGTGACTTCCGGCAGGGTGCGGACCAGGACGCGTACAGATTACTCGCCCGCATAGCGCCTTTCCAGGCCATTCGTCATAGCACGGGCAGTGTCGTTCAGGTGACGACACCCAAATACTGCTGGCGACTATGTATCACGTCGCGTATCAATTGCGGACCGAATAATAGTAGTGTGAAGTGGATCCGCGGGACTTCGCGCGACGTTTATGTTGACGGGTCACTGGACATGTCATCAGTTTGGAGAGAACCCGCACGCGATGATTGTGGTGGTTGACGATGAGCGGGACGTCCTCGAGGTTGTGTGCTCGCTGCTGGAAGACGAAGGGTACAGCGTCATGGGTCTCAGCCACCCGATCGAGGCTGCAGTCCTCCACGAGGCGGCGCCCGAGCCGACTCTTTTCCTGCTCGATATCATGCTTCCGGAAATGAACGGCATCGCTCTGGCCAGGCTGCTGCAAAACAACGGCTTCGTCACGACGCCCAAGATCGCCATGTCCGCATCTCCTCATATGCTGAGAGTCGCCAAGGACTCGGGTCTTTTTCAGGACACGATCGGCAAGCCCTTTGACGTGGACGAGCTACTGTCCTGCATCGGGCACTATCTTGCGTCGTAAGCCGTCGGAACCGCAGCTTGGCGAGGTTCCTTGGTGGGGATTCCTCCTCGTAGCCGGCATCATGCTTGTTGTCGCTATCGTCGCGGTCATTATCTGGCGCGCGATTACGGGCTGATTGCTTGCCATCCGCCTTCCTTTATGGTTTGGCCGCCTCGAGCAAGGACAGCACATCGTCTGCTGTATTCCGGGCAGGGATGACACGGATCACGACCTCGTCCAGAAGTCCATCCCACGCGGACAGACCTTGACGGATAGCATTGGGCGATTCGCCGTAAACGGCGGTGTTGACCGATTCAACACCCATGCGCTCAAAATGCGCCGCATAGTGTGGGATGGCGGCATACTGTTTCGCTTCGTGCTCCAGCCTCACTCTGGCCTCGGCTCCGAGCGCCACTCGCACGTACGCCATGATGCGCGGCACCGGGCGCCTGCTCTCCTGGGCCCCCAGGCGCACCCACTCAAGAGACGGTGCGACGAAATCTGGAGTTAACCAGTTCAGCAATACTCCATCCGCCAGGCCCCCC
>DASVZE010000477.1:0-2506 GCA_036391775.1 Chloroflexota bacterium
CTAGGGCCCGCGCTCCGAAAGGCACCGATGGAATCCACGCCAAGCACTGTCACATCCAAAGATGGCACGACCATCGCATTCGAGAGGCTGGGCAGCGGGCCGGCCATCCTGCTGGTAAGCCCTGCCCTCGGTGACCACAGCGGGAATGCAAAACTGGCGAACGTGCTCACCCGGAATCTGACGGTCATCAATTATGACCGCCGGGGCCGCGGCGCAAGCGCGGACACGCATCCGTATGCGGTCGCCCGGGAGGTGGAGGATATCCAGGCGCTGATCGAGGCCGCCGGCAGCCCTGCCTATCTCTTTGGCAATTCTTCCGGTGCCGTGCTCGCCCTGGAGGCGGCCGCGACGCTTGGCAGCCAGGTGAAGGCGCTTCTCATGTACGAGCCGCCGTTCGTCGTGGACGACAGCCGGCCTCCGCTTCCCGAGGAATACCTCGCCTATCTGCACGACCTGATCTCGCAGGGCCGCCGTGGAGACGCGGTGCAGTACTTCATGAGCCGCGCCGTGGGGGTGCCCGAGGAGATGCTCGACGGAATGCGCCGCGATCCCATGTGGGCGTCCCTGGAGGCCGCGGCCGACACGCTGCCTTATGATGGCGAGGTCATGGGGGACACCATGAGCGGCAAAGCGCTCCCCGCCCACCGCTGGGATTCGGTCGAGGCGCCCGCGCTCGTCATGGCAGGAGGAGCGAGCCCCGCCTGGATTCAGCACGCCGCTCAGGCTCTCGCCGGGACGCTTCCCAGGTGCAAATACCGGGTCCTGGAAGGCTGTGACCACTCGGCCGTCACGACGGCGCCCGTGGATCTTGCGACAACCATGTATGGTTTCTTTCTAGCCGAACACCTTTAGAGAGTGTTTCTTAAGTCCTTGTCCCCACCGTTCTGAACAGTCACCAAAACCTACAGAACCCTTGACACTCACTCCCTCTCGGCGTACACTTACATTGTAAGCTTACAATGTAAGCAAAGAGAGGTAGAGAACCATGCCAAAGACTGGTGGGCCACTTACCCGCCAACGGGTGCTGGAGGCAGCCTTACTCTTGATTGATCGAGAAGGGCTGCAAGGCTTTAGCATGCGCAAGCTTGGAGCCATGCTAGGTGTCGAGGCGATGTCACTGTACAACCACGTCGAGAGCAAACGGGCTCTGTTTGATGGGGTCATCGAACTGCTTATCGTTTCGCAGCCATACCCCGAGCAACTCCAGGGTACGCCGCGTGAAGAGCTGTGGGCAGTTGCCCATGCTTTTCGTGACGTCTTACGCGCCCATCCAAAAGTCCTCCCTCTGGTGGCGACGAGTCCGCTACGGACCAAGGCCTCGCTGGCGAATCTGGACCGTCTTCTGGCGACGATCCATCGCGCGCACATCACCGGAGTGGAGGCCATCTATGCCTTACAGTGTCTCGTTGGGTTTATTGTTGGACACACCATGATCGAGTCAGGGACGCCTCCTGTGGCTGATCTGGAGCCTGGGCCCAATGGCCCAACGGTCTGGCAACAATTTCCAGCGGACCACTACCCGACGCTGCACGCGTTATTGCCGGAAATTGCGCAGTGGAATCCTGATCGCGAGTTTGACTTCGGATTGCAGGCACTGTTCCAGAGTCTGTTTGAATGAGGGCAAGGGGGATGCAAGAGCATGAGCACAATAATCAAACACTACAGGGTACAAAACAGAGATGTGCAACTCGCGGTCAGTGAGACCGGCCAGGGGCAGACACTCGTGTTCTTCAACGGCGGTGGGGCAACACAAGTGTCCTGGAAGCGAATCATTAGCGAACTCCGGGGGCAGTATCGGCTTGTGACCTTCGATTTTCGCAACCATGGGAAATCCACCACCTCTCCCGATACGTCCTTTGAGAGCTTCCTGACGGATGCGGAAACCATCACGGACGAAGTGGCCGGAGATCGACCGATCCTGGTCGGCTGGTCTCTGGGGGCAGACCTGGCTGTCTGGTATGCGGCGAGCCATCCGGGGAAGGTGGGAGGACTGTTTCTCATTGACGGTGCGGTGCCAGTCAATCTCGTAATTGATCCGGCTGATATGAGGCGCCGACTCAACACGCCAGCGATGTGGATTGGGCCGTCGCTCTTGTATCTGGTTGGCATGGGGTATCGACTCTCCCCAGACTCCCTGGCGCGCCTGACCATTGAGCTGAATACGCGCCGCGAGCAGCTTTCTTCGGCCTATGATAGGCTTGATTGTCCAGTGGCAATGGTCCTGGCAACGAAAACGGCCGGGGAAAAGGGAGTGCAGGCCGAGCAAAAAAACGCCTTGTGGCGGGCTGGTGGGGAACAACTGGTGCGAAGGTACCCAACGCTCTCTCTCCACTGGTCGGACAATACCCATTTGCTCCCTTTCAAGGAGTCGAAAGCGCTTGCGCAATCTCTCGATGCGTTTGCCCAACAGTCCCGGATAGTACTTCCGGTAGCCTACAAGGGATGAAATAAGAGATCTGACTCTGTCTTGTACACGGATTTCACGGACGGTCGACCCCTTCGCTCC
>DASVZE010000478.1:0-4298 GCA_036391775.1 Chloroflexota bacterium
TCAGTCACGTCGTCTCCGGTCGATCCCATGTGCAGGTCCTTCGTGAAGTTATACGCTTCCGCACCGAGCACCTTGCCTTTCGCGGCTGGTGTCGCAGGCACTGCCGGAGTTGCAGGCGCTACCGTGGGCGTTGCCGGCACCGCAGGCGTCGCTGCGATCGATCCGCCGCCGCCGCTTGAACCGCCGTTACCCGAGTACGGACTGAAGGTTGCTGAGGCTACCGTCGAATGGCCCGTAGCATCGCAACGGATCGCAGTGAGGGTCGTTGCGCTATGGAACGTAAGCGTGCCGTTATACGTATTTCCGACTGCAGTGCAGTCCGGTGTCGATCCATCCGTCGTGTAGCGGATGAATGCACCTGAAGCCGACGCATCCATCGTCACTTCGATCGAGCCATGGAATACGCCGCCGTTCGGGCTGATAACCGGAGCGGCAAGCGTGGTCGAGTAGGTCGTGAACGTCGAGAAGTGTTTCGTCCACACGACAAGATCAGGTGTCGCATCGATCTTGCAGGACGTACCTGCTGCTAGCGCGTTGCCAGTTGCCTGGTCATTTGCAGCGCAGGTGTCCGTAATCTCCGTGAACGTACCGGCGTGGTTATACCAACCGACTCGCTTGCCTGCCTGACCCGCGAAGGTGAGCTTGACCGCCTGATCGAACGTGAGATCCGTGTCAGAGGACCCGACCGCGATAGCAGACGTCACCGTCGTGTCATACCCCGTGACCGATACGGTCGTGGTCGTCGCCGAGGGCGCAGTGAGAGCACCATCCCACGATGAGCTGCCGGTGATGACCGTGCCCTGTGGGATCTCAGCTGTCACTGTCACGCCGCCGTCTGTGCCAGTCTCCGTGATCGCGACCGGAAGCGTGGTCGAGGCCTCGTCGCCAAGCACGCTCGGGACACCGGTGACGAGTGTCGACATCTTCGCATCCGAGTACCACGGAGCAGTCGTGATGGTGCCACCATTCTCGACGATGGTCCCGCTTCCAGGTCCGCCAGCGGTACCCCACCAGTTGCGAGAGGCATTGAAGGAACCGGTCATGCCGCTCTTTATCTTCAAGAGCGGTTGGCCAGACGCCATATTGAGGAATGAGTTGTCCGTTACCGTGATGGTGCTTCCGGTAAAGTCAGGCTGATTCGCCCAGGTCGTTGCACCGACTGCCGAATAATACGAGTCGTCCCAGGTCTTGTTGCCGTCGAACACGTTGTGGCTCACGCTCATCGTCCAATTATTGCCGAAGCTATCGAACGTGACACCCGAATTGTCGAATATATTGTTCGCCACCGTTCCCGTTCGTGCAGCCGTAGCACCGTTGTTGTTGAAGTACACACCGGAGCCGTAATTGCTGATGTTGTTGTGCTGACTGCCGTCCGGATCCGTGTAATCAGCTGCGGTCGGAAGGATGCGGAGCGGTATCGGGGCGAAGAGGTCGTACTGCGCCTTGAAATTGTTCCCCATGACTTCGATGCCTTTGTTCGGGGACAATTTATTCATGATGCCGAGTCCTTGAATGGTCACATTGTTTGAGAAGACGGCGATCAGGTCCTGACTTGACCATGCACCATTCACGGATGCTTGTGTGCTGAAGATATTCGCCGCAACGTTAGCCGGATCCGTAATGACCTGACCATCGGCAGTGACGCCTTCGAGCGTGATGCCGTCCCGCGTGATCGGCAGATACCAGCCAGTCTGGCCACCTTCATTCGTCATGTTGTCCCGAGCGATGTCGTAGTCTCCAGGATATACCTTGACCGTACCTGCATCGGCCACCGCCAGCATGGCTTTCCCTATGGTCGCAAAGGGTCGGGTAACCGAACCGTCGTTCGAATCACTTCCTGTCGGCGAGACATAGACGACAGGAGGGATGATGTGCTTGATGTCGCCGCTGCTCATCGTCGAGTTCACCCATGTGCCATTAGCACCGCCGTTGTACGTCCAACTCCAACCGTTGTTGTAGGTATAGGTGCCGCCCGGGAAGTAATTCTGGACCCAGTGAGCGGTGAGGCCGGATGCGCAGAGTGCCGCATCGGTGCTGCAGTCGATCGCGGGCGTCGTCGTTCCCCAGCCGCCAACATTCCCGAGCGTGCCGGCAATAACGCCGTGCGTGCCGCCGATCATCGTGCCTGTGACTATTTCAGGCAACGCAGCGCCGCTCTCGGGGCTCTTGCCATCGGTGCCGCCGAAAGTCGTGAAGGTGCCATTGTCGTCGGCCTGCGCGCAATAGTGCGCTCCTTCCTGCCAAATCTGGATGTGGCGATCGAAGGTGTCGAGCGCCCAATTCCCGCCGAAATTGCCAGAATCCGGATCATTCGCGATGTGCTGAGTAGCGTCGACGGCCAGCGTTGCGCTCGGGCCGCTCGCACATGACACGCCGAACTCATACGTCGTCGTGCCGATCGTCACCGTGTCGACCCATGCCTTGGTGCCAGTACCGGTACCAAGATACGAGGAGCCCATGCCAAGGCGCAGATAGACGCGGACCGCGCTCTGTCCCGGATGTGCGGCAGCGATATCGCTGAGGGTCATCGGGGTTCCGGTAGCATTACCATTCGCATCCATGAGCTGCCACGCGCCTGCTGCGGCATCGATCGTGTGCCAACCGCTTCCATAGGCGGCCGGAACATACTGATAGGACAGATTCGTATCGCGATTGATCGGATCGCCGACCTCGATGGTCATCCACACCGGATTCGTACCGGTCTCATTCTGAACATCGTACGCAAGCGGTCCTGATGCGAGAGCAGCTATGGTCATGTTGGGCTTGAAGCCAAACAAACCTTCATCCCACGTGAGCCCGTTCTGGCCGGCCTTGATAACGCCCGCTTGGCGCCCGTCATAGACGGCAGTCTGACCGGGCGATACGGGAGCGACGCTGTCATCTGCTGTCTGGTGGGCATAGTAGGCGGAATACACCTGTCCGCCGTCGGTCGCAGTCCAATCAGGCTGCAAACTGTACACATGTACGGTGGAAGGCGGCGTCACTTGAGAGACAGCACTTACTACCACCGACGGGCTGCTCGCGATAGCCGCGAGACCCGCAGGACCGTTTTGAGACTGTGTCGCAAACGCGTACGTTCCGGCGGCCGGTGCTGTAATGCCGCTGTACGTGACAGTCAGATGATCGTTTATCCCGCAGGTCTGAGGGATAGTGAGCGTCCATGGACCAGTCCCCGAGACGCCGATCGTTCCAGGATTACAGCTATTGGTAGCGGAGCTCGCGCCGTTTGTTGCGGCGACATAACCAGCCGCCGCCGCATCAGAAGTCTGAGGAGCTGTCCATCCTACGGGGATCGAGAGCGTTATCTCAGAGCTGGCTGCGAATTTTGAAGCTCCTGTATTTTGAAAGTCAAAAGTAAAACTGAGCCCCGTCGCAGCTTCTGTTGCAGTTGCTGGGGTTATACCCATTGTTCCGCTTCCGTCTGTCGCGGCGGAAACAAACGAAGCAGAGACTCCGAATGCAACTGCCAGGAAAAGCACGGGGAACAAAACACGCAATGTCTTTTGCATATGTTTTTAATATTGCGCACGTATTAATCTATCGGAGATTGGCGCCCGCTACCCCCAGACAACACACAAAATGGTTTGTCAATCTCAGCAATAATGCTACTCCCCTCACCTTGGCTGTCAATCACGCAACTGTGTTTATCCACAGGGTTGTGACATTTCAAAATTTCTGTTACAGTAATTTTCACTCGCAGGTATTCGACGCCTCGGTTTCTCACAGAGCCGCACGTGTTCAGTTCCGACGAGATTTAACCGGTTAGATCTACACATGGATACTCAGGCATCAGCAGTTCAGGGGAACAAGCTCTACGTAGGCGGAATCCCCTACCGCTCGACTGAAGACGATCTTAAGAAGGCCTTTTCTGAGGCTGGAAATGTCGTCTCTGCGAGCATCATTAGCGATCGCATGACGGGCCGCTCACGCGGTTTCGGATTCGTCGAGATGGCGTCTGAAGCGGAAGCTCAGGCTGCTATCGACCGCTGGGATGGCAAGGAGATGGATGGCCGCACGCTCTCCGTTTCTTTCGCTCGCCCGCAAGGTGAACGTCCTCCTCGCCGCGAAGGCGGTTTCGGAGGCGGTGATCGCGGCGGTTTCGGCGGTGGCTACGGCCACGGCGGTTATTAGCAAGCGAGCGAGACGAAAGAGAGATTCATATATCTCTTTCGCGAGCGAGCGCTGCTAAGAAGCTTTGCTTACTAACAAACTGCTAGCAAAAAGAACGTCCCGCGCAAGCGGGACGTTCTTTTTGTTTTTGACTGTCTTTTGTCAAGCGGGAAAACCTGGGTAAAAGC
>DASVZE010000479.1:0-5570 GCA_036391775.1 Chloroflexota bacterium
CTTTTGTAATGTATCCACTCGCCACCCTCTACAACCGTGGATCACTGGTCAATGTGCCGCGGCGAACTGATTTTGGGGTCGACGTGGCCGGTGTGGAGAACGCGCTGGACGATCGCACCAAAGTGATCTTTGTATGCAGCCCCAATAACCCCACCGGGAACCCAACCCCTGTCGCAGATATTCTTCGGCTGCT
Source organism: Chloroflexota bacterium (assembly GCA_036391775.1). Classification (GTDB taxonomy): domain Bacteria; phylum Chloroflexota; class UBA5177; order UBA5177; family UBA5177; genus DASVZE01. Next base: position 194 of record DASVZE010000479.1, read on the forward strand.
GAACAGCGGACGCATCGTGGTACTGGATGAAGCGTATGCCGAATTTGCCGGCTACTCTCACGCTACGCTGGTGACAGAATATTCCAATCTGGTGGTGCTGCGTACCATGAGCAAGTGGGCGGGATTGGCCGGCCTGCGCCTGGGATACGCCATCGTCGACCCGAGCGTGACCGAGGAGATGGCCAAGATCAAAAGCCCGTATAACGTCGGGCTGGCGGCACAGGTGGGCGGTATCGCGTCGCTGCATGATAAGGAGTACCTGATGAGGAATGTGCGCCGCCTTGTGCAGGAGCGAGAACGTTTGTACGTGTTACTGCAGGACCTCCCGTATGGCCGGGTGTATCCGTCCGAGACTAACTTCCTGTGCTGGTCCACCGATTACTCCGAGTCGGGTGTTCGCGCCGACGAGCTGCGTATGGCGCTGGTCCGCCGGGGCGTGCTGGTGCGCGCCTTCAACACGCCCATTGAGGCACTCCGCGTATCGATCGGAACGCCGGACGAGTCCGACATTTTCCTTGACGCCCTGCGGGACGCATATGGTGAGCTTGCAGGTTGACGCCATCCTCTTTGACATGGATGGCACACTGGTGGACGAGAGGGCATCATACCGCGAAGCTATACGGCTGACCGCGCAATTCCTGCTCGCCGACCCGGTAAGCGAGGAAGAGGTTGAAGCGGTGAAACGCTTACCCGGCTTCAACAATGATTGGGATGCTACCTGGGCCGTTGTCGAGAATCATCTCTCCGGCAGACCGGCCTCCCCCGATGCCGCGGATCGCGCGTCATCCGGGTACAGGAGGCTTCAGAGCGTCTTTCAGACCTATTACCTGGGACATGCCCTGTGGCACCGCCTCTCTGGTGAAAATCCCCCCATTCGGTGGATCGAGCCGCTCATCTTGCGCGAAACACCCCTTGTCTCACCCCAAGCACTGGCGCGTCTTGGGGATTACAGACTGGGGATCGCGACCTCACGTCCCCGGGTCGAGGCATTGATGGCGCTACAGCAGCACGGACTCGGCGAGTTCTTCCCGGATCATGCGGTGGTGGCAATGGAAGATGCGGATCGCGAGAAACCGCATCCCGCGCCTCTGCTCGAGGTGCAGCGCCGCCTACAATGTGTTCAACCGGTCTACGTCGGCGACACCATCAACGATGCGCTGGCCGCTCGAGAGGCAGGCATGCCATTCATTCACATAGGGACGGAGCCTTTCGCGGAGACGGCCCTGGAATCAGTTGTGGCGGCTCGCGTCAGGGGCGTGGCCGATATCGTGGACATCTGCACCCCATCGATCGATAGGACAAATCCAGCATGACGGGCATCGAGACTCCGAGAGCCGCCGACATTCGCCGCACAACCGGCGAGACCGATATTACGGTGCAGCTAGTGCTGGACGGCTCAGGTCGGTCGGACATCGCAACAGGCGTCGGGTTTCTCGATCATATGTTGACGCTCTTTGCCCGGCATGGACGTTTCGACATGTCACTCCACGCTAGCGGTGACACGCAAGTCGATGATCACCATACGACCGAGGACGCGGGCATTGCGCTGGGTCAGGCGCTACGCTCCGCCCTGGGTGAGAAGCGGGGCATTGCCCGCTACGGTCACGCGTACGTGCCCATGGACGAGTCGCTGGTGCGAGCAGTGGTCGATCTCTCCGGACGTCCCTTCTGCGTCTACGACGTCCCCCTCCCACAGCCCAGAGTGGGAAGCTTCGATACCGAACTGGCGGAGCACTTCTGCCAATCGCTCGCTTTTCACGCCTACCTGAACCTGCATGTAGATCTCATTCGCGGCCGGAATACGCACCACATCATCGAGGCCGTGTTCAAGGCCCTGGCTGTCTCGCTGCACCAGGCCAGCCGAATCGTGCACGGCGATATTCCCTCGACCAAGGGCACACTGTGATCGCCGTTGTGGATTACGGCCTGGGTAACCTGGCCAGTGTTCGAAATGCCTTTCGCTGCATCGATACTGAGGTAGAGGTCACCAGAGACGCGGCCACGATCGCGCGTGCCGACGGAATCGTTATTCCCGGAGTGGGCGCAGCGTCCGCCGGCATGGAGCGGCTACATGGATATGGTCTGGACACAGTCATTCTCGAGGCCGCTCACTCCGGCAAGCCGTTGCTGGGCCTTTGCCTCGGCATGCAGCTTCTATTTGATCGTAGCGAGGAGGGAGACACAGCGTGTCTGGGCCTCCTTGCAGGCACGGTGCACCGCCTGCAGCACGCCGAAAAGATCCCACATATTGGCTGGAATAAGGTCGAGGGAGATCAAGGACCGATGTGGGAAGGACTGTCCCCGAACCCATATTGCTACTTCGTTCACTCCTATATCTGCCAGCCGGATGATCCCCGCGTGGCATCCGGCTATACGTCGTATGGCGATTGCTTTTGCAGCGCCGTGTGCCATGGCTCTCTCTGGGGAACACAGTTTCATCCGGAGCGGAGCGGCCGTGTCGGATTACAGATCATCCGGAACTTTTCACGAATTTGCACATTGGACCGCAAGTTTTTGTCCGGCGCGCCGTCTAGTCAATGAGACCACCGTGGAGGGGGGCTAGACATAGCGGAACGTCGAGCTCCCCTCCACTCTCCCCCCATCGACCGAGCAAGCCGGCTGCAAGAGCCGGCTTCTTCTTTTCTGCACGAAGGCGTTGTAACCATGGCGGCACGCTTTATGCACTGGTTCAGAGCAAAAGCGCATCTTGACGGATTGCCCACTTGCCCGTAATCTGGTCATACAGCGTGAGACTCGGAGGCCGGCCCAGCCGATGTTCGGCTCTCCCGTATTTTGACCCTGGAGAAGTCGCTCGACTTCCCAACAATCTAAGGAGGCGGCCTTGATTCTCGTGATTGATGATGAGCCGTCCATTACCGAACTTCTATCTGACGTGCTGGAATTCCACGGTCATCCTGTTTTGATCGCCCATGATGCTCAGGAAGCGCTCGACATTTTGCAATTGCAGCGCCCCGATGCCATTCTGGTTGATCTCATGATGCCCTCGGTAGACGGCTTGAGTCTCGCGGTGACGCTTCGACATCATCCTGCAATTCGCGACGTGCCACTCATCGCCATGTCGGCGTCGGGAAGCGCTCTGGCCCTGGCGGATCGCATGGGCGATTTCGATGCGTATCTCAGCAAGCCCTTCGACACGGACGAGCTTGTCGCACTGGTAGAACATTTCGGTAAAGTTCCGTCCTGAAGTACGACACCCTGTAGCGGCCGCACCGGCCCGGAAGCGTCGCTCCAGGTCCCTTCTTACTTCTTCACAAGAATCTTGATGGTTCCGTACTGCGCCGGCTGATTCCCCATCTGGACGCCGGCGCGCACCGTCTGTGCACCGCTCCCCTTGACGCGATAGGGAAACGTGAACCGCAGAGTGGTGTTGCTCTCATCTCGCGGCAGGTTCAGTGAGCCACTCTTCTGGAAGAGGGCTTTCTTCCGCTGAAGCACCTCTATTGCCGCCTGTACCGGTGTTCCAGACGGACCCGAGAGAACCACGTACACCGAAAGAACAACTCTGCGTCCGGCCTTCAAGATGCCCTTTCCCGGCTTGTCGGCGTTGAACGGCGCTCCGACCTTTTCCACCCGGATATTGTGCAGTTGAAATTCCACCGGAGTCGCGGGGGCGATGGTAGCTTTCGGCGTCGCTCTGGGTCCGGTGGGTGTTCGTTTAGGGGTTGCCGGTGTGGGAGACGGCTTACCGGGTGTTGGTGTGCCGGCGAGGCTACCGTTGAACAATTCCAGGAACGCACTCGTCATCATCTGAAGAGCTGACTGGCCCTGCGCCTGATTCGCTGCCAGGTCGGATTGGGGTATGAGATAACCGCTCTCCAAAAGCGCGTTGGACTTGAGCATGATGCGCCAGTCATCGGCGTACAACACCGGGAAGTAGGTGGGATCGATGCCAGGTCCGACGAACCCGAGGGTAACGTCGAGGCACTGCTCGGCACCGGGGACCTGGCACGTCTGCACGCGTGAAAAAATGCCGCTGCCCACCACGTCGTTGAACGCGCCAGCGGCGGTGTCGGGCGATGTGTAGTACGAGCCGAGGTACGTAAGCCACATGTTGTGCCCGGAGGGCAAGGTGGCAACAAACTCCTGATACCACAATCCCAGGGCGCCGATGTCGTGGTACGACTGATTCGACCGCAGATACCCGCCGTGCAGGAAGAGAGCCTGTAAGGTAGCGGAGTCTGCATCCGCCGGTGTCATGGCCGTGTTCGCATTGGTCTTGAAACCGGCCGGTGGATAGCCGGCCGAGAGAGGAATCCTGAGCTGCCCCGAGGAATGGATCGCTCCGGACTGCACCTGACGCGTAGAAGCGGCATCGGCGGAGTGGATTTCCACTGCGATGAGCAGCGGTAAGAGCACTGTCAAAATAAGGCAGACGCGACGAATCATGGCAGGGCTACCCTCCTCCCTCCGTGAATGGCGCTTAAGGAGAGTGTAGGCGGCGGATCGAAAGGGCGCAATCCATCAAAAGAAGGATTCGCGCGTCCCTCCTTACCCAGATATTTCGGTGACCGCCTCCAGGAAACGGTCGATTTCGCTCTCCGTGTTGTAGTGGACCAGTCCGACGCGCTGCGTCGCCGCCACACGCAGACGTTGCAGAGGCTCCACGGCGTAGTGGTTCCCCGCCCAGGAGCAGATACCGCGCTCTGCAAGTCGTCTCGCGCCCTCATGGGGATCAAGACCGTTGATCAGAAACGAGACGGTCGGCACGCGTCGCTGCAGATCGGCCGGGTCGGTTATGCCGAAAATACGCACTCGCGGCAATGAAGCGAGTCCCAGAACCAGTCGGCGCGTCAGTAGCTGCTCGTAGTCCTGAATGCGTTTCATGGCATGGTGGAGCGCATCCCGTCGAAGGCCCGAATCCGACAGGGACGAGAGATACGAGATCGTACCCAACAATGCCGCCAGCGCCTCGTGATTCTTGGTCCCTGTTTCCCACTTCTCAGGTGCCGTATCCCCGGCGGGCCGAACGTGTGATACCGGTAATTGATCGAGAATCTCCTTGCGGCCGTACAGAATCCCCAGGTGCGGGCCGAAGAACTTATACGCGGAACAAGCAAGCAGATCACAGCCAAGAGCGCCGACGTCGATCGGACCGTGCGGGCCGTAATGAACAGCGTCGACGAAGACCAGGGCGCCATGCGCGTGCGCCAGGGCGGTCAGAAACGCGACATCGTTCACCGTCCCGAAGGCATTCGAGGCGTAGCCCACGGCGAGCAGACGCGTGCGCCGCGAGAAAAGAGCCTCGACGTCGCGCAGGTCGAGTGCAACATCCTCGGGGCGTAACGGAATCCGCTTGATGACCACTCCGCGTTCGGCGAGAGCCAGCCAGGGCGCGACATTGGCATCGTGCTCCAGT
>DASVZE010000480.1:0-4606 GCA_036391775.1 Chloroflexota bacterium
TTTCAGTTTGTTTCCCCGTGGCCGATCGGTTCTCCCTACTGGTACGCCCCATCGTGGGTACAGTACGCAATGCTCTTCCGTCAGGGCGGCTATTTCTTGCACGACGCACCATGGCGCAATGTTTTTGGCCCCGGGTCGAACGGTCCCGGGCAGCCAGGAACCAATTATGGCGGTACGCACGGTTGCGTAAACATTCCGCCGAGCGCCATGACAGAGTTGTGGAATTGGGCTCCAATGGGAACAAGAGTAGACATCGTCCCCTGAGCGCCGTCACATCTTACGCGTCTAGCTGCGTCAGTCATCAAAGAGACCCGTAATGCGCGGCCTTCAATTTGCCGAGACCCTGCGCTTCGCCGACGCGCTATCGAAACCCAGTGCTGCGGAAAATGATGCATTGATCTCCGTCGGTCTGGCCGGTATCTGCAATACAGACCTGGAGATCGTGCGAGGATATAAGAGCTTCCATGGCGTGTTGGGTCACGAATTTGTCGGCACCGTCGTGGATTGCCGGCAAAGAGATTGGCTGGGAAAGCGCGTCGTAGGCGAGATAAACGTGACGTGTGGACGTTGCGATCAATGTCAGGTTGGTCGATCCAAGCACTGTCGTAACCGCGCGGTTCTGGGCATCTCCGGTCTCGACGGTGCATTTGCGGAGTTTCTCACGCTTCCGGTCGAGAATCTGCATCGTGTACCGGACGAGCTTCCCGACGAGGAGGCGGTATTTGTCGAACCGCTGGCCGCAGCCTTTCAAATCGTGGAGCAAATACACGTTTGGCCGGGAGACCGTGCGGCAGTATTGGGTGACGGCAAGCTGGGACTGTTGTGCGCTCAGGTACTTGCCATGAGTGAGGCTCGAGTGACATTGTTGAGCAAGCATGAGTCAAAGGCAGACGTGGCGAGAAGCTTGGGCCTACACACTGTCATTGGCGCGGACGTCAGTGAGCGAGAATACGACATTGTCGTCGAGGCGACCGGATCGCCGGCCGGCCTTCAACAATCTCTCGAGCTAGTCCGCCCGCGCGGCACAATTGTGCTCAAGACAACGGTAGCGGAGCCAATGACGGTGGATCTCTCGCGTGCCGCGGTCGACGAAATCACCATAGTCGGATCACGCTGCGGGCCGTTCCGGCGAGCCCTGGCCGCTCTGAGCAGCGGTGCCGTCAAAGTCAAGCCACTTATTTCTGCCCGGTTTCCGCTGCACGAAGGTCTCGAGGCGATGGAGCGAGCCTCTGAACCGGAAATCCTCAAAGTATTGCTCGAGATAGGAACACCGTAGACGGGGCGGCACTCATTCACAGGCGTGCCGTGGCCGAACCAAAGAACGTTGTCCTTGCCCGCCATAATGCCGGGAGATCAGGCCTCCTTCAGACTCTCCGGAATCGTCTCGATTGGTCTAGTCCGTTGTTCGCCAGTGCTGAGGTCGCGAACCATGGCTTCGCCGCGTGCCAGCTCATCCTCGCCCACAATGACAGCGCAGCGAGCTCCCGTAGCATCCGCTCGTTTCAACTGTGTCTTCAGAGACAATGAGCCCAACGCCACTTCCGTCGGTATATCGTGTTTCCGAAGCTGCTCCGCAAGCGCCATGGCAGGCAGCTCCGTGCCACTGCCGACCCAGGCAACGTATACCTGGGTCGAACTTGTCGCCGGAACCGGAACTCCTCGAGACCTTATCTCCTCGATGATGCGCTCGATTCCTGATCCGAATCCGACACCCGGCACCGACGGCCCTCCAATGGATTCAGATAAGGCGTCGTACCGCCCACCCGCCCCAATGGTGGACTGAGAGCCACCGCCGGCGGGAATGAATTCAAACGTGGTTCGCGTGTAGTAGTCGAGTCCGCGCACTAACAGCGGATCAACAGTGTATGGAATATGAAGTGCGTCGAGCGCGCCTCGTAACGTATTCCAATGCGCCCGACAGGAATCGCAAAGGTATTCCAGAATATGGGGAGCGTCGCTAATAACCTGTCGGGTTTGAGGTTCCTTGCTATCAAGGATCCGAAGAGGATTACGACCAAGTCGATCCCGATCCAACGGCGCCAATTGTTCTACGCGGTCTTCCAAAAAAGATGTGAGATCCCGGATATAGGCGGGCCGGCAATCACCATCCCCGATACTGTTGAGGTGAAGATCTACGTCTCTGATACCAACACGGCCATAGAAGTCGGCCAGCAACGCTATCATCTCGGCATCGATTAGAGGATCCTCGGAACCCAACGCTTCGCAGCCAAATTGCCGATGCTCGCGATATCGACCCTTCTGCGGCCTCTCACGTCGATACATACGCTCGAAATAGTAAAGCTTTACCGGTTGGGGAAGCCTTTGCATCCCATGTTGCAGATACGCGCGCATCACGGGCGCCGTCCCTTCTGGACGAAGAGTCAAGTCCGAACCATCGCGATCTTTGAAGCTGTACATTTCCTTGTGCACCAGGTCCGAACCTTCTCCGGACGTCCTCGCAAACAGCGTTGTTTCGGCAAAGATGGGAGTTTCGATACGTCGATATCCACGCAACGTAGCGGCCGCTTCGGCCTGCCGCATGACGAACGACCAGAAGGGCCAGTCCTGCGGCAGAATGTCCTGTGTACCTGTAGGTGTTGAAAATCGCGACACTCTTCGCAAACCCTTCCCCGAAATTGTCCCCAAGTCTACGTGGACGTTCCTTTGCCACCCAAGACCTGGTTCAGTCGAAGCTCCAGCTCGACATCATCAAGTGATGCGAACTCCACGACTTTGAGCCGGCTGGACACTCCTCGGACCAGCTGAACCGCAGAGATAGGCACATTGAGCGCGGAGGAAAGAAACTGCAGCAACGCCCGATTCGCTTTTCCCTCGACCGCAGGTGCCGCGACTCGAGCTCGTAATCCACTGGGAGTGCGCATCAGCTCTGATTGCCTGGCGCCTGGCGACACTATGAGGTAAAGACGCGCAGTCACACTCAAGCAGAGCTCTGAACCAGGTTTACGAGCGCGGAGCTGACCACCTGGATCAGGATGATGGCGACAATGGGCGACAGGTCGAAGCCTCCTAAGGGAGGAAGAATACGGCGGATAGGGGCCAGTACGGGCTCGGTGATATCCACCAAGACCCGTGAGACGGCATTTCCGCCCTGCGGCGCAACCCAACTCAGGATGGCTCTAATGAATATAGCCACCCAGAGAACGGTGCCGAGAATGCTGATGAAGGTGGCGAGTACGTCGGTCACCGTCCACTCAATTCCCCGTTCGGCTCTCGTGGGCCGAAAATGGCAGTTCCGATTCGGACCATTGTAGCGCCTTCCTCGATGGCCACTTCGAAGTCACCGCTCATGCCCATGGAAAGCTCTGTCAATCCCGGAAGACCTGTTTGTTGTTGAAGGTCGTACCTGAGCTGTGCAATCGCGCGAAAGACCCACCGCACACTCTCGGGAACCGCTGCTTGCGGCGCCACTGTCATCAGGCCTCGTATCGCAATGTATGGAAGATATGACAGGACATCGATCTGTTTGAGAAGAGCATCGGGTCGGAAGCCGAACTTGGAGGACTCGCCTGCCATATTTACCTCGAGCAGCACATCAACCGAACGTCCCCGCTGCGCGCCCAGGTCATTGAGCTTCTGTGCCAGCTTGAGCGTATCCACCGACTGGATCAGCGAAAAATATTCCACTGCGGTGGAAGCCTTGTTCGACTGTAAATGTCCTATTAAGTGCCACTGCGCGTCCTGGACTACGTCAGCCAGATCATTGATCTTCCGTTCCGCTTCCTGCACGCGGTTCTCTCCAAGAAGGAGCTGTCCAGCCGCTACTGCTTCGCGGATACATTCAACAGGCACGGTTTTCGTGACTGCCACAATCTTCACTGAATCCGCTCCGCGACCGGAGCGTTTCGCCGCATCTCGGACCGTGGCCCGAACTGCAAGCAGCCTGTCCGCCACACTCACGTCGACGTTTGCCTGATACCGGAAAGAAGGGCAAACCGTCCAGTTTGACCCACTTCGGCGCGGTGGGAGTAGAAGGTTCTAACCTGGCAGCTGGTACACAGCCGCTTGTTCTGAACGCGATCGGGGCACACGCCCGCGCCCGTTATCTGGCACTCGTTGGTCCTCCAGAGGTCGAGGAAAAACGTACCATCGCGTTTGTCATATGTTGCAGGAACACGATTCCGATCAAAAGTCTCAAGAACGTCCGGCCGCACCGAATAGCAGCATGGTCCGATTGACGGTCCAACCGCCGCTCTCAGGTCACCTGGACGCGTACCAAATTCCGCCTGCATGGCGCGTATCACAACTCTAGCCATTCCGAGCGAGGTCCCTCTCCAACCTGCATGCGCCGCGCCCATTGCTCGGTTAACCGGATCATAGAAAAGAAGTGGTACACAGTCGGCAAATGTCAACAGAAAGTATTGGCCTGGAGCGTTACTAATGACTGCATCACTACGAAAGACCCCTTCTGAACGACCGGGACTCTCGGGTCTATGAACCCGGTGAACGGGCCAATCGGCTCGCCTGTCGCGACCAAAGACGGACACGTCCACGCCATGACTCAGCCGCCCGACAAGGACATCGTCCATACAAACGTCGTGCTCCGCAGCAAAGCTCGAGCGATTCACGCGCACGTTTTCCGGATCGT
>DASVZE010000481.1:0-3462 GCA_036391775.1 Chloroflexota bacterium
GCAGTACGGCGTCGAGACGATCATCGATCTCCGCACAGCCGAGGAGCTGCAACGGTATCCCAATCCTTTTGCCCAAGCGGGTGAGCATGGCATCGTCTACGTCAACGTGTCGTTCGTCGACCCGGCGGCAGGGCCCAAGGCTGACTTCACCAGCCTGGCGAATGACTATAAAGAAATGCTCGAGCTCTTCCAGCACCGAGTGGTTGAGGTCATGAAAAGAATCGCGGGCGCGACACCGGGTGCTGTACTCATCCACTGTATGGGCGGCAAAGATCGAACCGGACTCATCTCTGCTCTCTTGCTCGATCTGGCCGACGTCCCGCGCGATGTCATCGGCGCCGACTATGCCCTCACTGCCGAATGTCTGCGAGAGGTCGACCAAGAGTACCTGGAGCATGGACCAGGTGATCGCGCCGAGCGCGAGAAGACACTGGTCCTGTACAGTCCGCGTTCCGAGGTGATGCTGGACGTGCTGGCACACCTCGACGAACGCTACGGCGGTACAGAAGCATATCTGCGTGATGGCGGTGTGACCACGGAGGAGATCGAAAGCTTACGCCGGCGACTGCTACCAACGTAAGGCTCACCGTTCTTCCTCGTCTTCCGTCTCTTTGAAACCTGGGTTCTCCTGGGCAGGCAGGGGCCGGCCCAAACGATCGAAGGTTGGCGTTTTGGGACGCTTTCCCGTCGGCAGACGAAGCGACCCAATGAGATAAAGCAGGAAAAACCCGATGGAGAGGAGCGCGGTAACGACGATGGCACCCTCGACGATCTGCATCCCCTACCTCCCGGCGTTGCTTCGAAGTCTGATGTCCGGCGAGAAGCTGGCAATGTGCTCCCATGGAATGCGCCGTCCATGCTGCTCTGTGCCCCATCCGAACCTAGCCAGCAAGCTTTTTACACCCACCCGAAGCGCTGTCACACAGAGCTGGTCGTCTCTGTCCTCGACTTCCAGATCAAAAACACGGCCCACCTTTTTGCCGGTGGCATCGAATACCTTTCTCCCCGTCAGAGACTGAGCGCGGATCATTGTCGAGCCGGCAGAGCTCATCGCTCTGCCCACGGTATGTGGCGGAGCCAGCGCTGCCACAGAGTATGCTCGGTGCTGAGCAAGTCCGCCGACTCGCGATCAACATCAAGATGCACCACCACATCAATGTGCGACACATGGTGCCAAGCGATGTGCTTGGGCTCGATCGTCGGTGTACCCAGGATGTGTGCCTCGAGCCAGGTAGCGGCACGCCCTAGCCAGGAAGGGAGGATCGCTACCGAGGCTCCGGGACCCGTCACGATGAACTGCACCACCGGCACGTCGTGCGAGCGTGGCTCAAGCAAAACGTCGACTACCTTGCCCGCCTTGTGCCCGTGACAGTCCACCAGCTGCTTGTCGACGATGTCACGAAACAGAAGCATTTCTACCCTCCGCCGCCTCCACTCAGGATGAAGAGTGGGATGGTCGCGATTGTAATGATCGAGAGTACGACAAGAAAGAAGATGCTGGCGGCATTCACCAGTGGTCCATTGCGATCATCGCCCATATATTCCTCGTCGTTAGCGACGATGAGGAGAGGAATGAACGTAAAGGGAAGTGAGAAGGCCGCCAGGGCGGTGGTGTAAATGGTGAGCTTGACCGGATCGATGCCGGTAAAAGCGATCAAGACGGCGGCGGCAATCCCGGTCAAGTAGGTAAACACAAAACCGGGCGCATTCCGTGGATTGTGATTCTGCCCCCAGTCCCATCCTAGAAACTGGGAGATGCTGTACGCGGTGCTCAATGCCGCCTCCAGAGCGGCTCCGCCGGTATCGGCGAAAGCACCAAAACAGAAGACCGCCAGACCGCCGACGCCGAGAGCGGTGACCACCGGAACGGGGATACTACTGAAGCTTTGCGAGGTCAGGTTGTGCACGGAGAAGGTCTGAGCTGCCACCACCATCATGCTGATCACGATCGCCGAGCCAAAGGTAAAGCCGACAACAGTGGTCACTCGGTTGGTGATGAAATCCTTGCCCGTCCACTTCTCCTCAATGGCGCCCGAGGAGTAGAAGTAGATTTCATACGGAGTCATAAAAGCGCCAAGCAGGCTGACAGCACTGAAAGCATAGGCCGGCAGACTCGCTCCCGCCGGGATGCTCGGAAAGACCATCTGCCGTCCTACTTCGCCCCATGGCGGACCAAGCTTGATGGCAGCGACCACGAAAATCAGAATGCCAAGGCCCAGCAGGGAGGCACCGTTCTCCACCAGCTCGAAAGAGGAGAACCACAGAACTGCGGCGATCAACAGCGCCGCGACAGGAAGCAGCCAGAGATAGGAGAGATGGGTAATGATTTGAAGGACGAGAGCCATCCCGGAGATCTCGATGACGATGGTGAGGACATTGACTAACGTGGCCGCAATCATTGAGATCAGAGCCAGACGATACCCCAGCCGATCCCTGATAACGTCGATGAGCGAACGGCCGGAGGTAATAGCGACTCTTCCCGCGGTATCGATGTAGACCATAATTCCCAGCACCCCGACGACGACCGTCCACAGAAGGGCGAACCGGTACTGGGCTCCCGCCTGAGAGCAGGTGACCAGCTCCCCCATATCGACGAAGCCGCCGACGGCTGTAATAATCCCCAGGGTGAGACTGCTGACTTTTCCCATGGACGATCATTCCTCCCCGAATGGTCGCCGGCTGAGACTTTAGGTCACGGTGTCGGAGTGGATGTCGGCTGCACGATGGCTGTCAGCTGCGCCCGAACCGTCGCATCATCAGGCCCCACAGCCTGTTGCGCTCGGGAGGCACTGAAGATCCATAGGGCAAGCACCAGGACACCCAGAACTGCCGCACTCTTCCTCACGCTGACGTAGTAGCAGTATCCGGGCCAACGGTGGACGCCAGGGCGATGAGCGCTTCGTCGAACGGCTCAATCGGCACACGGACGATGCCGGCGCCGATCTGCCCGATGCCTGGTTCACGATGGGCGATACCTGTATCAAGGACGGGCGCGATCCTGCCACGTGCCACTCTCATAAGGTCGACGCCGACCGGCGTACCGCGATAGTCAAGCGCTGGAATGGTATAGCGCGGGTGTTCGGATAGGGTGAGGCCGTACATCTCATCGGTGTACTGCCGGGTCAACGCCGGACTGCCGCCAATGAACTGCGTGATGGCGGGCGCGGCGGCCAGGGCAAACGCGCCCAGACCGGCGGTTTCGGTGATGGCGCTGTCCCCGAGATCGGGGTTCGAATCCTCCGGGCCGTAACCCGGAAAATACAGGCCATCCACCCGTGGCGCGGCTGCCGTGAACCACTGGTTCTTCATGCCGGCGACCCGGATGCCAAAGTCGGTGCCATTGCGTGACATCGCGGTGACAACACTCGACCCCTCGATGCCGTTGGCAGGATCGAGAGCCGCCTTGCACGCCGCCATCGAGAGATTGAGGAAGAATACATCCGTTTCCGCCAGGTACCGCAA
>DASVZE010000482.1:0-2755 GCA_036391775.1 Chloroflexota bacterium
GAGAATTGTATCGGGCGACCCATTGAGCGTCATCGTTTCGCCCTCATCACCCGCTGATCCGCACCTGACAGCACGACCTGATCCGCTCCACGACCTTGTTCCACTGGTGGCCTCAGCGCATTAGAAAACGACAAGGTCCTAAACGAAATTAGTATGAACGACTATGAACGGCTATGAACGGCTATGAACGGCTATGAACGACCCTGAACAACTCATCTGCTGACAAGTGGGGAAACAAGCCGATTTCCGGCGAGGCGTGAACTGCTACGAACGGCGAGGTGCGGTCTCCAAAACCGCAGGTTGCAGGTTCGATTCCTGTCCCACCTCCCCCTAGAAATCCTGAAATGAAGCGGCATTTGGCCAGTCGAGCTCGATTCCGCTTCAGCGTTTTCGGCATTTGCACCCCTACGCCTGCTCCCTACCGAGCCGGGTCGCTCCGTCACCTCTGCAACGTCGCATTCTGCCTGGCTAACGCCATGTGCGACTTTCGACGAGTTGCGGGCGTAGCCAAAGCTCCGACACTTTGCGCGTTAAGGCGACACAGCGGGAGTGAGGTCCAGGCATGGATACTGCCTCGTCCAAAGCGCGCGGAATGTGGACGCGCCCACAACTTCTGGCGGTATCCGCGCATGGCCAACAATGGCTTACAAGGCAGCTACCCATTTGAAGGGCCGCCCACGTTTTCCTTTTCTCCGCTCTTCTCTAGAATAGTAGAAGCATGATGGACCTGGATACCTGGGTGATCACCTTCTTTTGCTGGCTTGACGAGGCGTAGCCGACAGGCTGGTCACGGCTTGGAGGGCTGGACGAGCGGATCAATGACGTAGGTTCCCAGGTCAGGGATACTGCCGCGCCAGATCATATAACGTGCAATGCAGGTAGGGAGCGCCGAGACGGACTCGGTGGGCAGTCCATGCCAGAGAAAGACATAAGAGGCAAAGGTGCCACCGGATCCGGAGCACATAACCTCCCCGCGCTGCTGAGCAATCAGCGTCCCAACCAGGGATTCGCCTGATGGTTGCGCCGTCATGGCGGCGCGCCAGCGAGCAACCGTCGCCGGATCAGTGAGGGTAGCAGTTCTCGTGATCACAGGGCCACCGTTGAAAGATGTCTGTATTTCATACTGCACGGCATCCGCCGGGAGCAGGCGCACGCCCATCTCAAAGAGGACCAATGCGGCAACCAGCCCCAGGCACACTAACGCAATCACCTTGCGCCGGTTGCCTCGGACAACCGCTCCTCGCATCGCCATGGGCCTGCCTTTCTCTCGTATGGTGCAGCGGTGACTACGATAATGCGCCGCTGCTATTCCATATATCAGCATTGCCCAGTGGTATCACCATGAACGGTATGATACGCCTGAATTATTGGAGTGTGAATAGTGTTCAAAGAGCGTATCTTGCCATGGCTAGGGGAGAGATCACTGGTAGGCTATTGCCATGACTACTACCTATCCGAGCGATCTCTCCGATGCAAAATGGGAATGCCTCCTATGTGACATCCCAGCCGCCTTGTGCGCTTTGTGCGCTTTGTGCCAGGCGCTCCGCTTGTACCCGAGCCAACTGGTGTGCTTCTGGCTCCTCTGGAGCGCGAGTCGGGCCTTCAGCTCAGGTGGAGCAGCCATTCTTCGATCTCTTGGCCGCGGGCGTTCGCAAACCCCTTATCCTCGCCGATGATCGTGAAACCACATTTTTCCAACACCCGCAGCGAGGCACGATTGTCTTTCGCTACACGGGCATAGATGGGGCGCGTTGTGACCTGTGCGAGCAACGCGCGCAGCGCTGCCGTTGCAATGCCCTTGCCCCAGTAGGGCTTGCCAAGCCAGTAGGTGACTTCGGGATGCCCAGCGGTTTCCTCATAGCTCGAGACTGAGCCAGCCACCTGCCCCTCGATGAGGATCGTCCGAATGGTGGTGGTTGCGTCACCCAAAATCCTGGTCCAGTGCGCCATGAACGCTTGCTGATCCGTCGGGTCTTTCGCGGTGAAGGCAGCCATAGAGTTCGCTTCTGGGTCCTGTTGGTGTTCGAAGAAGAGCGGCAGATCCTCGACGTGCACCTCGCGCAAGACGACATTGCTCGGCTGACTCATCATAAGGATTCCTCCACAGACTATGGGGTGCCTTGATCCAGACGCTGCTCCCAACAGGCTTGCCTCCGCTGGAGGAGGAGCGTGCCAGATGGCGTGGTAGGCCAGTCAGCTCGTTGCTGAGTGCGTTTCCCGCCTCCCTCTCTTCGGAGGTGGAGGCGGGAAACGGCTATCACGCTCGCACCATCTCCTCGGGTGGTAGGAGCAGTATACCGACAACTAGAACGTTTGTAGAGTGGCAGCTAGCTCAGCGAGCCCGTGCGTGGAAATAGTTGCAAGACACACTGTAATTCATGTCCTTAATGCGCGGAACCGTACCAAGCGCCTGTCCAACGGGAATATTACCGCGCTGACGTAAAACCCATCTCATGCTGACCACCGACCCTGCCGACGGCGGAGAATCTCGGCGAGAGCACTCCATCGGCTAACCGCCACCCTACCGCGTTTGTATGACTACGGAACACACCACTTGACAATCAAAACGTTTTACATTACACTTTCTCCCAATTCATCAAAACGTTTTGATGAACGTGGTTTTGATCGGAGGCGGCACCAGTGACGACGATCAAAGACATCGCATCTGCCGCTGGCGTCTCCGTCAGCACCGTGTCACACGCGCTCTCCGGCAATCGTCCTATCAGCGAGCCGACCCGCGCACGAGTCCTCGCCG
>DASVZE010000483.1:0-1507 GCA_036391775.1 Chloroflexota bacterium
ATGGATTTCATCGTGATCGATCTGAAGTACAACCTGAGCGCCGTGCCGGATCAAGCTCAACCCATCCTGGCCTGGGCACACGATCTCCTGCAGACATATAGTGATCGCAGGGCCATCGTCCTTACCCATGACTTGCTGGACACCGGCAACAATTTCACTGCAGACGGGGGAGAGATCTTCAACGCATTCAAGGACCGCCCTAATCTCTTCCTCATGATGGGCGGTCACCTGGCGACGGAAGGACGGCGGGACGATTATGGCGACGGCGGCAATTATATCTACTCGCTGCGCGCTGATTATCAGAATCGGCCCAACGGCGGCGACGGCTGGCTGCGCCTGTTGCGCTTCTCTCCGGAGACAAATCGGATCTACGTGAGTACCTACTCGGCCTCTCTGGGGACGTACGAGACCGACGCGGACAGCCAGTTCTCACTGAACTACGACATGAACGGCGCCGGTTTCGATGTGGTCGGTACGGCCAGCGTTGCTTCCGGTGCGAATGCTTCTGTGAGCTGGCCTAATCTGACTGCCGGCGGCCAATACGAGTGGTACTTGGGCGTGAGCGATGGGATCTCGACGACGTTCGGGCCCATTTGGAGTTTCACCACGCAGCCGCCGTGCTATGCGCTGACACTCACCCACACCGGTCAAGGGAGTGATCCGACCGCCTCACCGGCCAATTCCGCGGGTTGCCCGGCGGGTCAATACGTAGCGGGAGAAAGTGTCGCCCTGAGCGGGGCGCTGCCGGCAACGGGCTGGCTCATCAGCGGCTGGTCGAATACCAGCAACGACTCAAGCACTGCGAGCACGAATTCACTGACCATGCCCGCCAGTGCGCAGACGGCTGGCGTGAATTACATCGCGATCACCTACACTATTTCCGGCAATGCCGGCCTCGGGGGCGCAACTCTCAGCTATGACAGCGGCGGATTGCACACGGTGACGGCAGGTGGAAGCGGTTCGTATTCCCTGACAGTGCCGTACAACTGGTCCGGGACCGTCACACCCTCCAAGGCGGGATACGTCTTCGCGCCCGACCACCGAGATTACAGCAATGTTATGGCCTATGTAACTGGTGAGGACTATACTGCCACACTTCAGACATTCGACCTGGCTGTTTTGAAGACCGGCAACGGCACAATATCAAGCGATCCGGCTGGCATCCGCTGTGGCCCAACATGTTCGGCGGAGTACGATTACAGTACGCCCGTGAGTCTTACCGCAATCCCCGACGCAGGCTGGACCTTCACGGGCTGGAGCGGCGGGGGCTGCACAGGCACCGGGACCTGCAGCGTGACCGTGACCGGCAACACGTCCGTCACGGCCAACTTCAGCCAGAACCACTACACGCTGACCGTAAGCTCGGCACATGGCGCGGTCACGAAGACTCCCGATCAGGCGACCCACATCTATGGCGACGTCGTGCAGCTGAGCATGGGGACGGTGGACGCAGGCTGGACTTTCACGGGCTGGAGTGGCGGGGGCTGCGCAGGCACTGGGACATGCA
>DASVZE010000484.1:0-2699 GCA_036391775.1 Chloroflexota bacterium
ATCTGTACGCCAGGTATTCCCCAGTGCAGCATCTGCCCGGTGCGAGGTCACTGTGCCTATGGCTCCGATGCTCTGTCGGCAAAGCGATAGAGGGCACCAGACTGGCGAGCCGGGAATTTGACACGTAATCGGCGGTAGTGCCGTGTGACGGCAGGGGAAGGGTATACATGCCAGAGGGATCTCCTATCCTCTGGGCGGCGTCTCATCGACGAGCGTGGTGGCGGTCGGCACTGCTTCTAACCGCTTCCGAGGAATCGGCTTTCCCGACACTTCACTAATTCCATACGTCCCTGCCTCGATCCGGGCCAGCGCTTTCTGCACCTGGACCAGCTCACTCCGGACAAAGGCTAGCTGGTCCCATGCATCGTCATGAGCCTGGAGCAAGGTTGCATCGTCGCCGCGCTCTTGCATGGACTCGTCATACTGGCCCGGCGCGGCCAGTGCTTGTTCCAGGGAGGCGATTCTCTGCTGGAGGGCCTCCTGCTGCGCCTCAATCCGGCGCTTGAAGTGGTCGATGTCCGCGGATGTGAGCATGTTGCCTCCACGACGAGGGGAGAACGGAAGGGTCACTTTGCAGAATGCTTCTATCCCCTTGTTCTTGTCAAGGCGCCACTCAAGCGGAGAGGCGCGGTGAGTCGGGTACGTACCGCGTCATCTCGCTCCACGAGCAGAGCCGGTAGACCAACGCTTGCACAGGTGGTCGCACACCGGGATCAGCCGGATTCATTTTGACCCGAGCCGTATATCTCGATGGCTTCGATAGCCGGGACAAAATAGTAGGCGCCGGTCAGCGGGTCGGTGTACTGCGTCAGAGCATCGCGGATTCCATCAGGAATCCCAGCCATACGCTCCAGCATGCGATGAAGCAGCGACTGGTCCTTGCTGTAGCCCACGAACATCGTGCCATGTTCCTCCACCTGGCCGAATGGGGTATTGCGCCGGAAAACCTTCACCTCGGCTCCGTTCTCCTCGACCGTGGTGCGAGCCACGTGTGACGTCGGACCCGTCACTGCTTCCGGCAGCTCGACGCTTTCCAACTTGGTGCGTCCAATGATCCGCTCCTGCTGGCTGACCGGTAAAGCCTCCCAGGCTCTGGCATGATGGACCCACTTTTGAACCAGAAGCACGGTCCCCACAGCACCGGGTTGGCCGTCCGGGATGAGAACCCACGCCGGTGCCATTGCCAGGCTAGGGTTGGCTGTCCCATCGATGAAGCCGGTCAGATCGCGGCTGTCCCGATACGTCCAGCCTTTGATCTCATGCTTCAGGGTGGCAACACCTTCGAGCTGCGCGATGGCCTCACGGGCCGTATCGAACACAGGATCGTAGGAGTGACCGGCAGCCGAGATGTAGAGATCGTGCTGGGTAGCCGGCATCCTGTATCCATCAGGCCCTACCAGATCCTCGGCGAAGTCGCTGACGCCGGCTGGAATGTCATCGGGAGCCACAGCGCGCCAGAGCTCGGGTCGGAACCCAATGACCAAATTCACTCCACCGGTTGTGCCGCGCGGACCTCGTAGATCAGCAACCAGTCGGATGACGGTTCTCGGATCACAGTCCGGATGGATATCGAATTCGAGGTAAGACACCGAGGCGGTGCCCAAAGCGAATATCCCGCTCTGTGGTGTGAGCATGCGATTTTCCAGTTACTTACTCTTTATACTCGCACGCGACTCGTGTCCAAGAGGTTCGGCAGCGCGCCGTACCCCGAGCCGGCCGGCAGTTTTCATGTCGCGGAGACCTCACCGGTTCACCGATCCCAATACCTGTAAGATAGCCTCTGTGGTCGCATCCATCGAGCCGCCGGCATCAACCTCCGAAAGGAGGTCGCGCTCTTCGTAATATCGCTTCAGAGGTTCGGTCCGGCTGTGGTACACCTCCAGCCGGTGGCGGATGTCTTCCGGCGAATCATCGACTCGCTGAATGAATGGGCCGGGATCGCCGGCTGGGGGTGGATCGAAGGTGAGGTGGTACGTCTTTCCTGTTGCCGCGCTCTGCCGTCTGCCTGATAGGCGGTCGATCAGCTCATCATCCGGTGCGCTCAGAGCTATCACGCGATCAAGAGCGAGGCCGGCCTCGTCGAGCATGACCTCCAGTGCTCTCGCCTGAGTCTCGTCGCGCGGAAAGCCATCAAGGATCCAGCTCTCGGTCATTGTCAAGTATGGTTTGATCATTCCCACGATGACCTCGTCCGGAACGAGCTCTCCCAGGTCGTTATACCTCTGGATCTCATGCCCCAGGGGGGTGCCCATCCGGATCTCTTCCCTTACCAATTCGCCCGTTGTGAGATGCTTTACCTCGTTGATCCTCGCGAGTCGCTTCGCCTGGGTGCCCTTGCCGACTCCTGGTGGTCCGAGTAATACAATCCTCATCGCGATCCCCTCACGACCCTCTTTGAGGGTCCTATCCCATTGAGTCGAGTTCCTGGCGCTCATGCGCCCAGATTCGCCAGGGCATGCTGCTCCGCGCGCGTGTCTTCATACAGCCGCAGATACAGTGCGTAGAGCTCCGCATACAGATCTCGCACGCGATGGTCCGGCTCGATCGTTCGCTCGAGACGGACCCATTGCGTATCAAGAATATCGAGCGAAGGAATGACGCCCGTGGCATACCCTGCCAGGAACGCGTCGCCGTACGACGCGCCGATCGTTTGGGCCGGAACTTGCTGCGGCACACCACTCACGTCGGAGATAATCTGC
>DASVZE010000485.1:0-2051 GCA_036391775.1 Chloroflexota bacterium
GCGCTGGATTCGCGTCGACCCAAGCGTTGCAAGCGGTATGGCATTCATTATGGTTAACGAACAGGGCCAGAATCGCATCATCGTCACCCCAGGAGCCAACGCCAGACTCTCTGCGCATGATGCTGACAATGCTGAAGACGCCATCGCGGGTGCTCAAGTACTCGTCGCCCAGTTTGAGTCGCCACCGGGCGTGGTAGAGCGCGCATTGGAATTGGCGCGGAGGCATGGGGTCCGGACTATTCTCAACCCCGCCCCAGCACGTGAGGTAGGTGATGACCTCCTGGCTCTCGTCGATGTAATCACTCCGAATGAGGCAGAAGCACACGCCCTCGCCGGACTTTCCGATGATGACTTCTCTCCGGAGGCCGCGGCGCATGCTCTCCGGGAACGCGGTGTGAAAAAAGTCGTGTTGACCATGGGAGAGTCCGGAGCCTATGTGCTCGACGAGACCGGGGGTAGACGTATTTCCGGTGTTACCGTGCCGGTGGTTGACACAACTGGCGCGGGTGATGCCTTTACCGGAGCCCTGGCCGTCGCGCTGGCTCGCGGTTTGAGTATCGACGAAGCTGCGGGGTATGCGAACCTCGGCGGTGCTTTCTGCGTGACCCGCCCTGGCGTTGTGCCCGGCCTGGGAACTGAGCAGGACATCCGGAGTTTGCGTGACGCGAATCCGGAATCAGCACCAAAGATCGGAGGAGCATTGTGAAGCTTGGAATTCATGCTATGGCGTGGACACCCCACTGGAGCGACGAATCACTGCCGCTTATCGATCGCGTTGCAGATCTCGGTTTGGACTTTATCGAAATTCCACTGATGGGCATCGACGATGTGCATCCTGGTCCCATTCGAGACCGGGTGCGTGAGATCGGCATCGAAGTTGTCACAAGCAGCGTCCTCAGCGAAGCCACAGACATCACCTCACCGGATTCGGCGGTTCGTGCTCGTGGCGTAGACTACCTGCGCCGCTGTGTGGACGCGACTGCGGAAATGGGCGCCCCGCAGTTTTCAGGAGTCATATACGCGTGGCACGGAAAGCGTCCATCCGAGCGACCCGGACAGCGGGAGTGGGAATGGGCAGCAGAATGCCTGAGGGAGGTGGCCCGGCACGCATCCGAGGCCCGAATTGTGCTGGGGCTCGAGCCTGTCAACCGCTATGAGAGCCCGCTCATCAACACGTGCGAACAGGCAGTGCAGCTTGCCGATATGATCAGCGCCCCAAACGTCAAGATTCACCTCGACACGTATCACATGAATATCGAAGAGAAGAGTTGGAGGGAACCCGTGTTGCTGGCAGGGGATCGACTCTGCCATTTCCATCTCTGTGAAAATGATCGCGGCATTCCCGGGACTGGACTCGTCGACTGGGATGAATTGTTTGGGGCACTGGGTGATTTGCGCTACGAAGGCTATGCGGGCCTGGAGAGTTTCATCGACGTCTCGGGGGACATGGTGGCCGGGACATGCGTCTGGCGTGACCTGGCTCCGAGCGGTGATGTGCTGGTACGCGATGGGACCGCTTTCCTCCGCGATGCGGCGCGCCGTCATGGCTTATCAGTCAGCGTCGATGCAGGGTCGTCGCTGGGCACAAGGGATTGATCAAAGACATCCCCGCCAAAGTGGTTCACTCATGGTATCTCTGCCATGTACGGGAGACCAGGGACCGCCGGTGCTGTGATTTCAATCTCGATCTTGCTACGGTCCGCTCGGTGCCATGCTTCGTAGTATTCCAGTGGTCGTCCGTCGGCCAGGAAGCTAATACTCTCGATCTTCAGCAGGGGAGAGCCCTTCTTCACCTCAAGAAAAGTGGTCATGGGAGATGTTGCAAGAACAGCCTCCACGACGCGCATACCCGTGACTACCGCAAGGCCCGCTTGGTCGCGCAATGCAGCGTAAAGTGAGCCCGATGACAGATCGGTGTCCAGCAGCGTTGGGCAGAGGAAGCTCGGAATGTACGTCTGTACAAAGACTATAACGCTACCGTTGACAGAACGGAGCCGGTCAATCTTGATGACACGATCCTGCTCGTGCAATCCCAGCTTCTGACGGACGTG
>DASVZE010000486.1:0-5878 GCA_036391775.1 Chloroflexota bacterium
CCATACATGTTTGTGGACTGACCCCTCGAACTGACGGATGCTGTGCATCCGACCGTAGTGGTAACGGGCGTCAGACGGCGCCATCAGGTGACTGGCCGACAACCTATCGGATTGGCTCATGCTCGGCTCCTACGGGTAGACATATCCGTCGGATGCACAGTAGAATTGAAACCGTTAAGTGCACATTAACACTATTACAATCGCGACGCCAGTACTTCACTGGTGGAATTGAACAAAACTATCGAGTGGCAGACCGGCAGATGACTGCTCCCCCTATCGGCATTGCCTTATATTTGCAGCGTTACCGGCAATCCGACTTCATAGATACAGAAGTGGTAAATGAGTGTGAACATGGATGGTGACGTGGATGAGTCCGAGTTTCGACCTCAGGTATACGAGGACGTGGGACCGAAACTCAGGGCGCATCGCGAGCGAGCCGGACTTAGCCTTCGCGAGCTCGCCCGGCAGGTTGGCGTCTCCGCGAGCATGATCTCGCAGATCGAGACCAGCAAAGCTCAGCCCTCGGTGGGCACATTGTATGCAGTCGTGTCGAAGTTGGGCGTGTCCATGGACGAACTCTTTACGTCAAATGGATCGAATGACAACGACGACAATTTGCGCAGCGATGGAACTGGTGAGCCATTGCCGTTGGAGCTCACTCAGCCGACGAACGAGGAAGCGTCAACTGGCACAGAACCAGGTAGCCCGGTGCAGAGAGCGGACAGGCGGAAGGCCATACGTCTCGCTGGTGGGGTGCGCTGGGAACGGCTCACGGCGCAACACGATCGTGATACCGACTTTCTCTTTGTGGTGTATGAACCAGGCGCTGCCTCGAGCGATGTGAACAACTACATGCGACACGCTGGGAAGGAATACGGTCTCGTGTTGAGCGGACAGCTGGCTGTGGCAGTGGGATTCGAGGAGTATCTGCTTCGTCCCGGTGATTCGATCTCGTTCGACTCGACCGTCCCCCATCGTCTGTGGAATCCCGGCACCCAGACCGTGCACGGGATATGGGTCGTTACGGGGCGATACAGTAGGTCCCCGGATGCCTCGTCCGTAACTTGACGCTTTGAAATCAAGCGGTTCTGCATGATGTATCAGTTGACTTTCCGCGGAACGACGCCGCCATGGCGGATACATTGCGTGGAGCACTGACCTAGCGGCGCCGAGTGCCCATAATCTCAGGCTCACTCGGGTCGAATATCAGGTTCCAGACCAATTTAAGAGTCGGACAAGTGAGCATAGGGTCAGAGAGGCTGCTGCCGCGTCTACATTGATGAGCGTCAGGATCGGGCCTTCGGACGTCCATCCCTGGTGCTGGATGTCGAGCCTGGTGCACCGGAAGGATTTTCACTGCCTGCGCTGTCCCGAAGCTCGCGGGACAGGCACTCGCTTGATCGGGTGATGTATAGGTGCGTCGCCGTCATGGAAGAGCATCCACCAGCCAACCTTCTCGATGTGCGGGCAGCATGGGCTGTGTGTCCACTGATACAGCATCGGACAGCCGCCACACCCGTGTGGCAAGCAGAGAGGTCAGGTAGCGCTCGCGCTCGATCGTCCCCTCCACAATCAGCGCAGAGCTTCCGTTTATGACATTGCGGTACTCCTGGTACACAGCAGGATAGATTGCCACCGGGAGCTCTCCTTCCTCATCGGTCAGCACCAGAAACGTCATTCCCTTGGCGGTGGGCGGCTGCTGCCGGCTGACAACCACGCCCGCGGTGCGAACCAACGAGCCAGGCTCGTATCCGCCCAGCTGTCCGATCGAGAGCACACCACAGTGCAGGAGCGAGCGGCGATAAAAGGTCATGATGCTATATCGGGCGGACACACCCTGGAGTGAGAAGTCCAGACCTGCCACATCAAGCTCGGTCAGAACCGGAAGCTCGGGCAGCGGCGCCTGAAGATCGCCACCATGCAAGGGCAATGGCCGTTCCCCTTCCCGGGAAGCCGCCTGTACAACCTCCTCCAGCTGCCAGAGCAGCTGCCGGCGGTCGCTCCCGAGTGAATCGAATGCGCCTAGGGCAATCAGATTCTCCACCGCGTCACGATCCAGCCCGGCACGGCGCCAGAAATCGGAAAGAGAGCGGAACCGGCCGGAGGACCGCGCCTGGACGATCGTCTCGGCGGCTTCCTCTCCCAGTCCTTTAACCTGCGCCAGACCCATGCGGATCATTCCATACTCAACACCGTACCGCACGCCGCTTCTGTTTATGTCGACAGGAAGCACCCGAATACCCCAGCGACGCGCTTCCTCTATAACGGTCTGCGCCGGGTAGTAGCAGCAGGGCTCGTTGGAGAGAATGGCCGCCAGGAACTCGGCCGGGTAGTACACCTTGAGAAATGCGGTCTGGTACACCGTTTTGGCAAAGGCAGCGGCATGACTGCGGCAGAACCCGTAACCCGAGAAGTAAGTGATCAGCTCGTAGAGACGCTCTGCCAGCTCACGATCCCGCCCCTGCTGCACGGCGCTCTCGACGAACGCCTGGCGGCAGACATTCATCTCTACCTCGGTCCGATAGTGCGACATAGCGCGGCGCAACCCGTCGGCATCGGCGTAGGAGAGCCCTGCAAAGTCGTGTGCCACCTGCAGCACCTGTTCCTGAAAAATCACAACTCCCAGGGTATCGCCCAGACAGCGTTCCAGGCTGGGATGGGGATAGGCAACCTTCTCCCGGCCCAGGCGGCGTTCGATATACGGATTGACCATTCCCCCCTGCAGCGGCCCAGGGCGAAACAGTGCAATCTGGATGATGAGATCGCCGAAGGTGCGCGGCTGCGCGCGCTCCAGCAGCGCCCACTGTCCCGGGCTCTCGATCTGAAAGACGCCGATGGTCTTCGAGGAGCAGATCACGTCGTACACTGCCGGGTCATCCAGCGAGAGATCATCGACCGGCAAAGTGATGTCACGCGCCTCTTTGATCAGCCGCACCGACTCATCGAGGATGGAGAGCGTGCGCAGGCCAAGAATGTCGAACTTGATGAGACCCAGAACCTCGACATCATCCTTGTTGAACTGGCAGACGCGCACACCGCTGGTAGCGTACTCCAGCGGTACAACGTCGATCAGCGGCTCGGCCGTGATGAGCATACCCCCGTTATGGAGCGAGAGGTGCCGGGGATGGCCGTCGAGCTGCTCGCACAGCTCCACAATGTCCTCCACCGCCGAGATGCCCGCTAGCTCCAGTTCTTCACGCATGTTTCCCGCCCGGCGGTAGCTGAGCTTGCTTGCGACCAGGTCGATCAGCGGCGAGGGAAGCCCCATGGCCTTTGCCACATCGCGAAAGGCGGATCGGGAGCGGTAGGTGATCACGTTGGCCACCATGGCCGCATGCGCCGTTGTATAGCGATCCTGGATATAGTCGATGACCTCATCGCGGCGGCGAGAGTCGAAATCGATGTCCACGTCGGGCATGCCGACACGGCCGGGATTGAGGAAGCGCTCGAAGAGTAGATTGTTGGCGATGGGATCGACCGTTGTAATGCCCAGGGCGAACGCCACGATGGAATCGGCGGCTGAGCCGCGGCCGGCACAGCGAATTCCGTGGTTACGGGCGAAGCGCACGATATCCCAAACGCATAAAAAGAACGAGGCCAATCCCATCTCCTCGATCACCGAGAGCTCATGGGCCAGCTGATTGCTGACCTCGGGAGTCAGCGGCCAATAGCGCTCGCGTGCGCCCTCCTGGCACAGCTTGTAGAGAAAGGAGAAGGGTGTCTCGTTGTTCGGGACGGGGAAGTCAGGCGGCCGGCAGGTGACGGCCAGCAGCTCAAGCTCACAGGCATCGGCGATCTGCTCCGTGGCCGTGATACAGGCGCTGAAGCGATCGTCCGGCAGGTCGAAGGCCGCACGCAGCTCCTCCTCGGATTTGAGGTAGTACTCGCCGTTGGGATGGCGTCCGTCACTCCACTCCTCGAGCGTGGTACGACTCTGAATACAGGCCATGACGTCGCGCAAGCGGTATCCGTCCGGGGTGGCATAGTGGACGTCGTTGGCGATCACACAGCCCAGTCCCGTCTCTTGCGCGACATCGTGCAGCGCGTCGACCAGAGAGGTGTCGTCCGGTAACAGGTGATGCTCCAGCTCGATCCAGAAGTCTCCGTCGAACACCTCCGCATAGCGAGCCGCTGCAGCCAGAGCTCGATCCCGCCGATCCTGGAGGAGATATGCCGCGATCTCCCCTCGGCGGCAGCCGGAGAGCGCGATCAAACCCTCCCTATAGGGAACGAGATCCGCGAAGGTGAGGTGTGGATCGTCCTGATGGTCGAGCTGCGCTTTGGTGATGATACGGCACAGATTGGCGTAACCCTGTCGATTCTTGGCCAGCAGCACCAGGTGGTGGCGATCGGCCGGGCTCTCACCGGAGAGGCAGATCTCCGCGCCGATGATGGGCTTGATGCCGTGGGCTCGGGCCGCCTTCATAAAACGGACAATGCCGTAGAGCCCGTGATGGTCGGTGAGGGCCAGTGCTTTCATACCCATCTCGGCTGCTCGCTGCACCAGCTGATCGGGGGAGGAGGCGCCGTCCAGAAAGCTGAAGCTGCTGTGGACGTGCAGGTGGATCATCAGTCGTACAGGCGCTCAAGGAACCAGCCGCCGTGCTCGCAATAGATTTCGTAGGTGCCCAGCCCCTCACACTCGACCTTGTAGTACTGGCGGACCACCTCCTGCCGCCACCACTCCGCCCGGACGATCCAGCGCTTCACCACCGAGGTAACACGATGGACTTTGCGGCGCCAGGTAAAGCTCTGGAGCCGATCGCCCTCACACTGAACGGCGATGGGCTCGAAGTACAGCCGTGTCATGATCCACTACTCGGCAGAGAGTGATTTCGTCTCACACTCTTGCTCCCGGCGGATGCCTTACGACCTGCCGGAGGCTTTCGATTTCTGGCCGGCTCGCTCGGCAATCCCGTCTCCCAGCGGAAACGCCGCTCGGTCAGGATGTTGCTCGGATCAACCAGCCCGAGATGGAGGAACGGCTCGCTGCCATGACGCCCGGCAAAAACCTGCTCCTGATACAGGAGCGCCTGGCGCCGATCGGGTGCCAGACCACGAAGCGCGCCTGTCTGGTCGATCCGGTTGAATTCGTCAAAGGCTAATTGGGTCGGTGCCTCGAACTCCGACACCGCCAGCGTCATGCCGTAAAGCTGCTGTTTTCTGCCAGCCCGGCTCTGCCACATCCCACACAGAAGCCGCTGTGCATGCTCCTCCAACGATGAAGCGGCATCGACGGAAACGCGCAAAGCGAGACGGCCACGCTGCAGCCGCCCGTCATTGGCCTCCCGAAGAGCAAGCGCAGTCGAGGAAGGCGCAGGGATTTCCTTCTCGGCTGGAGAAGTTCCTTCACGATCTCTCAGAGCGAGAGCTGTCCCGGCCGGCGAAGAGCCGGGCTGCGGCAGCATTGAATGGATGCGGTAGGGAACGGGAAGAGCGGTGGGTTCTTCGTCAGATGGGACTGAATCCAGTGGTCTATCGGGCAGCCCCGATTGCAATCTCCCCCTCTCCCAGAGTGGGAGAGGGGGAGAGGGGGTGAGGGGATTCCATTCCAGCGTCAGCTCTAGCAGCTTTCCCGCCAGGGAGCGCTGCTGTAGCTCCGCCGCGCACCAATCCGCCAGCTGATGAAGCGCTGCCAGCGCTTCCTCGAGGGTGCCGTCTTCACAGATATAACTGCCCGAGACCGCCTGGCGAGCCGGTGGGGGAACAACCAGCCGGGAATCAATCCCCTGCGCGTAGCGGTACAGTCTCTCCCCCACCGCCCCAAAGCGCTGACGCACAGCCGGTCCAGGCAGAGCCGCAAGCTGTCCGATGGTCCGCAGTCCTAAAACCCGAAAGGAGAGGTCCAGCCGCTCGTCGACCTCCGGCAGAAGAGTGA
>DASVZE010000487.1:0-3375 GCA_036391775.1 Chloroflexota bacterium
AACGGAGCTGGGGAGCAGTGTCATGATGTCCGGCCTCTCCGCGAAGGAGTGCGCAGAGCTGGTGCGCTTGTTGAAGACCTGCAGCAACAACCTGACCAATCAGAATCAGGCAGCCAGTGAGGACCTGCCTTTAGCTCAGCACTGATAGAGGAGAAAGACCATGGAACGCCCGTCTGATCCCTTTGGCGCGGCCGCGACGCTGGCATCGGCTGAAGGCGATGTTACGTATTACCGTCTCCAAAGAGTGGCCGCCCAGGGCGGCACGGACTTGTCACGTCTGCCGTTTACCGTAAAGATCTTGCTCGAGAACGTGCTGCGGCTGAGCGTCGAAGGCGCAGCGTCGGCCGACGATGTCGCCAAGCTCGCTGCCTGGAAACCGGACGGTGCCACCAGGGGAGAGTTTCCGTTCCTTCCCGCGCGCGTGCTGCTTCAGGATTTCACCGGGGTTCCGGCGGTCGTCGATCTGGCTGCAATGAGAGCCGCCATGGCGCGGTTAAACGGTGATCCCGCTCGTATCAATCCGCTGGCCCCGGCCGATCTTGTCATCGATCACTCGGTCCAGGTCGATATGTTCGGTACCACCCTGGCTTTCGGCCGGAATGTCGAGTTCGAGTACCAGCGAAACCGGGAGCGCTACGCCCTGCTGCGCTGGGCACAGCGCTCGTTCAATCAGTTCAGTGTGGTCCCACCGGGTACAGGCATCTGCCACCAGGTGAACCTTGAATATCTTGCAAGTGTCGTTGCCACACGGCGGACAGACGGAAAAACGGTCGCTCTCCCCGACACCCTGGTGGGCACAGACTCTCACACGACAATGGTCAACGGGCTTGGCGTGCTGGGATGGGGCGTGGGAGGTATCGAAGCGGAGGCAGCGCTTCTCGGCCAGCATATGTATCTCCTCATGCCGCTGGTGGTCGGCGTTCACTTCACCGGTCAGCTACCCGAAGGATCCACCGCGACTGATCTCGTCCTCACTGTGACCCAGATGCTGCGCAAACACGGAGTGGTGGGCAAATTCGTCGAGTACAGCGGCCCGGGGCTTAGCCGGCTCTCTGTTGCCGACCGGGCGACTCTTGCCAATATGTCGCCCGAATACGGAGCGACTGCCGGACTGTTTCCGGTCGACGATGCTACTCTCGACTACCTGCGAACGACGAACCGGCGGTCTGAGCATATTGACCTGGTTGAGCGCTACTGCAAAGAACAGGGTCTATACCGAACGGACGACATGCCGGCACCCGACTTTTCGGAGATGCTGGAGCTCGATCTAGGCACGGTGGAGCCGAGCGTGGCCGGTCCCCGCCGCCCGCAGGACCGGGTTGTGCTTTCCGGTGTGGCCGAGAGCTTCCGTACCGCATTTGCAGAGCAGATCGGTTCGAATGGATCCAACGGCAACGGTCGCGAGGTGGAGATTGACCTCGATCATCAGCATACAACCATTACCGACGGGTCGGTCGCTATCGCCGCTATCACCAGCTGCACCAATACCTCCAACCCGACCGTTATGGTCGGCGCCGGCCTCCTGGCAAAGAAGGCGGTTGAACGCGGCCTGATGGTCAAGCCCTGGGTCAAGACCAGCATGGCACCAGGTTCGCGCGTCGTCACCGACTACCTGGAGCGAGCCGGCTTGCTGCCCTATCTCGAAGCGCTGCGCTTTCACGTGGTCGGTTACGGATGTACCACGTGCATCGGTAACAGCGGCCCCCTGGCTGAGCCGATCTCCCAGGCCATCCAGGACAACGGGTTGGTGGTCGCTTCGGTCCTGAGCGGTAACCGAAACTTTGAGGGACGTATCCATCCTGAGGTTCGAGCGAGCTACCTGGCTTCGCCACCGCTGGTCGTTGCTTATGCACTGGCCGGATCCATCGACACGGATCTCTTGCGAGAACCGCTCGGTACCGACCCTGACGGCCAGGACGTCTATCTCTGGGAGATCTGGCCGACGCCGGATGAGGTAAAGCAAACGATTTCCAGCGCCGTCACGCCTGATCTGTTCGCCAAGCAGTACAGCCAGGTTTTCGCAGGAGACGAGCACTGGACAGCTCTGCCGGTTCCCGAGGGCAGCCTCTACAAGTGGAACCCGGACTCGACCTATGTGCGCGAGCCCCCATTCTTCCGGGATCTCTCTCCCGAGCCGGGAGAGGTAACCGACATTTCGGGCGCGCGCGTGCTGGTAAAGCTGGGAGACTCGATCACAACCGATCACATCTCACCCGCAGGATCGATTCCCAGAAGCAGTCCGGCTGCTTCGTACCTTATAGAGCATGGCGTGGAGCGCGCAGACTTCAACAGCTACGGCTCGCGGCGTGGCAACCATGAGGTAATGATGCGGGGGACCTTCGGCAATATCAGGTTACGCAACGAGCTCACTCCGGACAGAGAAGGGGACTGGACGGTCCACCTGCCCGACGGCGAGGAGATGCGAATCTTCGATGCCTCGGAGCGCTATCGGTCTGACGGTGTGCCGCTCATCGTTCTTGCCGGAAAGGAATACGGCTCCGGCAGCTCGCGTGATTGGGCCGCCAAAGGTCCCATGCTGCTCGGAGTCAAGGCAGTCATTGCAGAAAGTTATGAGCGCATTCACCGGAGCAATCTGGTGGCGATGGGAGTTCTCCCTCTTCAGTTCACAGGCGGCGCCACCAGGGAATCGCTGGGCCTGACTGGTAAGGAGACATACAGCATAACCGGACCTGCCGAGGGCATCACCCCCGGCAAGACCGTCACCGTTCACGTTCGTCAGGACGATGGGAGCGATCGAACGTTCGACGCAACCATTCGCATCGACAGCGCGGTGGAGGTCGACTACTACCGCCACGGTGGAGTGTTGCATATGGTCCTGCGCCGGCTGCTGCGCGAGAAATCGTGATCGCGTCCGTTTAGCACCAATAAGGGCTCGAGCTCGTTGCCTTAAATCGCATCTCCCAGCGTAGACGACTGATCGCGCAGCTCCTGCTCCAGCGATTCCAACTCTGTCCGCAGGGCATAGATATCGTCAAAGGGCGGCTTCTCTGGATCAGGATTATCGAGATCAGAGCGCAGTTTTTCGGCTAGCCGCGCGATCCTCTGTGCTCGATCTCTGGCGGTTTGCGGCAGATTCATACTCTTGCTCCTCAGCCGTGAATGGCTCGCGGGACGCCTCTGAAGACGTGGACGCAGCTTTCGTGCCAGCGTTTACGCAAATTACTCCTTTCGACCCATTGACGGTACGATCGCCGTACCATATGCTTGCCTCGCAATTTAATAGGGGAATAGGGCTCAGCACGCTATTTCCCAAAAAAGCAAAGAAGCTGGAGTGGCAACACCCTGGCTTTTTTGTTTGCTCGATAGTCAGGTCGTGGAGCCACACAGTGCAATGGCACTGAGTATGCTGCCGGC
>DASVZE010000488.1:0-2669 GCA_036391775.1 Chloroflexota bacterium
GACGCCGTTGAGGTTCGTATCGACCACCTCAAGCCACTCGGCCGGGGTCATTTTCCGGAAGGTACGGTCGCGGGTAATACCCGCGTTGTTCACCAGAATATCGAGCCGGCCGAAGTGTTCCACCGTTTTCTCCACGAGGTCCCTCGTCTGTCCCTCGTCCGATATGTCGGCCTGAACGGTCAGGACCCCGCCCGATCTCCCGTCCGCCTGGATCTGCTCCGCGACCGCCTCAGCCCGCTGCGCGTTGCTGGCATAGTTGACGACAACACCGCTTCCCTCGCTTGCCAGGAGCCGGGCGATCGCCGCTCCGATTCCGCGAGAAGCTCCAGTCACGATGGCCACTTTGCCCGCTAGCGCCCCTTTGTTTGTTCCCTCTCGCTTTGCCGCCGTCTCAGTAATCATCGTTTTCTCCTTTCAAAGTCTGACTCTGTTAACGTACCGCCCGAAGTGTCCAGATCAAGACGGTGCTCGCAGCCGCGCACGCGGCCGCATCCAGAAGGAGCATTGTATGACCGGTTATGACCGGTTGCGACGCCGAACGGTGCGAGTAGAGTGGGGAGCGTGCCGGCCGCGAAGGAGGCCCCTGCTTGCGGCAGGTTGGTCGAGATGCCCCAGATCCTGAGGTTTATGGCGGCAAATGCACGATCCGACAGAACGTCGATCGCCAGTGTTCCCAGCATGGTTGCCGCACCGATATAGCTCGATTGCTCGCCGTATTGCGATTGTGGCACGACGTCCGGCACATAAGCCTGGTACGCGGCAGCGCTCACGTTGCTCCCCAACGTGACAAACAGGAGGCCCAGCGCCAGCACCGCCACGTTGGGCGCTCCCACCTTGACTACAAGGCCGGCAGCATCGACCAGAAAACCGGCAACCAGCATCGCCTTCCCGATTCCCCTAACGCGAGGTGGCTCTACGCTTGAAGCGTACCAGGTTGATGGTTCCGTCAACTCTGCAGGTAGGCGGAGAGGGCAGCGGCCTTGTGGGCAACTGCCCTCTCGTGAATTCGGACAACGGATTGGCTACTTGATGTGCAGAAGCTTAACCGACTTGGAAACGAAGGAATTTGTGTAGGTCGTGGACAGGTTGACGGACTTGGTACCGACCTGGTCGTTGGTTGCCCTTTCCAGTTTGAGCACGACTGCGGGGCCGCCCTTGGGCATCATTCCAGTCGGGCTGAACATCGACTTCTGTGCCTGAAGCGCGTTGACATAGAGCGCTTTGTCTCCGGCGTAGTAGTCCGCAGGCATCATGTTGGCGATCTGTGCCGCCGAGTGTGTGTGGATCCAGTGGAGGGTGCGGACATAGGCGTTGACCACGTGCTGGACGACACCTTTGTGGCTGTTGATGTAGGACGTACCCATGAAGACGCTAATGAAGGGGAAATCCGCGCCCATCGCCTTGCGCGTCTTGGCGGGGGTCCGCAGGTCAACGAGTACCTTGCCCTCTCCGGTCGCGATCAGGCGAGAGATCGTCGGCTCGGTCGTCATGCCCGCGTCAATGTGCCCTTGCTGCATAGCAGCGATGAAGGTGTCTGCGGCGCCGACTGGGATAAAGTGTACCGCGTCAACCGGCACTTTGGCTTTCAAGAGCAAGTACTTCGAGAGTGCATGAGTGCCTGAACCGAGCTCCGTGACGCCCAGGTTCTTCCCACGCAGATCCTTAAATGAGTGGATCGAGCTTGCCTCTTTGCTTGCCACCATTTCGGCTTCGCCGGGGGCGATCCCCAGCTGCACGACCGTCTGAAGTCCCTTACCCAGCACCTGAAGCTCGATCGTGTGCTGATAGGCGCCGGAACCGGCTTGCACCTGCCCTGCTATCGTGGCATCTTCAGACGACTGCCCCGATGGCTCGTCGATGAGTGTGACATTGAGCCCTTCCTTGGTGAAGAAGCCGAGCCGCGCGGCAAGTTCGCTTGGCAGATAAATTTGCTTGGCGAGGCCGCCTACCATGATCGACAGCGAGGCCGTCGCCTTCGCGCGCGGTGCAGCATGGGCGGCAGGCAGAGCCACCATGACCGAGCTCAGCGCCAGCGCGCCGACAGTAATCAGTCTACGCATGTTTCTTGCTCTCCTCATGTAATTACTTGGTCAACGTGTATGGTTCCCTGCGAATCTCTTGATGGAACGTCAAACTGGGATTGGCGCTCCCCACCTCCTTTCCAGACACCCCACAGGAGAGAGCCGGCTACAGACGGTCGGTAATCTCTGTTTTTGGTCGCCAGCGGAGAAGCCTGTTTTCCAGCCAGGTGATGATCGCTTCCGCGGTCAATGCCACTGCAGCCAGGATTGCCATGGCCGCGAACACTCCATTGACGTTGAACGTGCCCTGCGCGGTCTGGATCATGAGTCCGATGCCTTGCACGGCGCCCAAATACTCACCGACAACCGCTCCGACCAGGGCGAAGCCGAACGCGGTGTGCATGCTGGCGATGATCCAGCTCATGGCGGATGGCAAGATGACCTGCATCGAGAGCTGGCGAGATGAAGCGCCCAAGATGCGAGCATTGGCGATCAAGTTCTGGTCAACCTCGCGTACTCCCTGGAAAGCATTGAAGAAGACCACAAAGAACACCAACACGGCAGCCAGCGCGACCTTGGACGGGGTGCCCAAACCCAGGCTGATAATGAAGATCGAACCCAGCACAACGCGAGGGATCGAGTTTGCCG
>DASVZE010000489.1:0-8520 GCA_036391775.1 Chloroflexota bacterium
CCCTCTTCAGTGCCGCGACATCGAGTGAAAGGTCGGTACTCAACACGTTCATGACAGCTCTTTGGGTGATTGCGGTGATCAGGCCGGGAAAGGCCGGGCGAGAAAAATCGCGTCAAGACGCGTCTCGTCCCTCCGATTGTCGCAGACCGGCAAATATCCGTTAAAGCCCGGACAGAATCACGTGCCAACCTTCGCGTAGCACAGATCGATCAAGCAGCGCGAGCAAACCGAGATACGTGACAACGCCCAGAGCCCCACAGACCAGCAGGGTGGATGCGTCAGCCAGATGCGCGCCATTGAGGAGCATCGCTTCCGCGATCACAACAACTCCACACATGCCGGCACTCGCAATGACAGGAGCTCGGCCCGTCTGCCACACGTCGCGCACCGCGACGTGCAGTACCTTCCGGGCAAGCAATAGGCTCACCGGCACTTCGACCAGCTGAATCGGAACATAGGTGACTGCCAACCCCAGGACACCATGCCTTGCACCCAATATCATGGCAGGGATCATGATCGCTAGCTTCGCCCCGTTATAGAGCGCAATAATCCACGGTTTGCCGATCGACTTGTAGCCCTCGAAGAAGATCGCCAGAACGGTGCGATTGGCCGCGTAAAGGGAAAGCAGCGACAGTACCATGAAGGATGAGCGATACGCTTCCCACTTTTCTCCCAACACCGGAACGATAAAGACGGGCGCCAGCACCGCCAGAAGTGCCCCGGCGGGAAGCATGCACATCATCAGCTGCCGAACCGCCTTCAGCAGCATGCGCCGGAGCGCCTCCGCATCGTCCTGCAGGCGGCTCAGCGAGGGAAATGCCAGGCTGCTGGCTAGCGCGGTAAAGATTCCCGCAGCGATAAAAGCGACACTCCAGCTCGTGGTGTAGAAGCCTATGTCCGCCGTGCTGCGGATTATTCGCCCGCCAATAAAGACGTCCACGTTCTGTGACACAAAGAGAAGTGTCATCGCCGCGCTGATCCAGATTCCATAGCTGAGAAGCTCGCGGGCCAGCTCGGGGATCAGCTGGATCCTGGGGCGAAATGGGTAGACTGCCCACAACAACACCGCTCCGGCGGCCGCGGACGCTATCTCCCGCGCGACGAGTGCGCCAACCCCGAATCCCCATAGGGCAAGGAGAAGAGCCAGAACGGTCGCAACCACGACCTGTCCAATCGCGGGGATGGAGCGCGCGCGAAAATTGCGCGCGCGCAGCAGCAAAAAATAATGGACCGAGCTGACCGAAGTGAACACATAGGCGACCGCGAGCACACGGAAGATATTCTCGATAGCCGGGTGGCCGTAATAGGCGGCTACAGGGTGAGCCAAAAGCTGGGCAAGGGCCGCCACCAGCAACGCTCCCAGCATATTCAACACCCATGCCGTGTTGGCCAGCTCAGCGGTCATTTCCCGCTTGTACACGAGGGCCGGCCCGGTACCGATGGTGCGGAAACCATCGAACAGCTGATACGGCGTGAGTGCCAGATCGAATGTGCCGGATACAGCCGGTCCGAGCACCCGCCGGAGAAGAACAGTCACGACAGCGCCCACGGCACGCGGAAGGGCAAGCGTCAGCAGTACCCAGAACGCACCTTCGCGCGCCGGCACGAGACTGGTTCGCCGTTGAGACCCGGATAGCTGGCCGGCCGCCACATCACTGATGGTGCCGATGGGCAGCGCCGCCATGGTCGGTTGTTGTGCTCGCGCCACTAGGTTGCGGCTACCAATTGACGCTTCGATCCCATTCGACCGTCGAATGAAAGGTCCACCGGCGCGTCGGAGCGGCAGGCGGCGCATCTTATATCCATCACGTTCTGAGTCCTTACACCACCCGCACCCAGGGGTGTTTTGTCACGAGATTCGCGTGCTTCTCTCCGGCGCCATGCAGGCGTATGCACCGGCGACCTGCTTAAGATTGGCTCACCGGGGCTGAAAACCTCATGAGGTATGCATAAGAATTGGCTGAGAAGCAACCGTCCATTATCCGGGATCAGGCGTGACCTGCGAGAATAGCGCCGTCCGCTGGAGGTAGGTCTGCCCATGGCGCACGTTCCTGTCATCCCGGCGCGACCGGACGGGGCGGCTCGATGGCATCTTCCACTTGAAATACCTGTGGAGACGTCAAGATGGTGCGAGAATGTCGCGTCCTCCTCCGATATGGGGGGACGAAACGTGCGACCAGGAGATTCCAGTGACATTTGAAGACTCTTCATCTGCCAGGTTTGTGGCAATTGTGTCCGGGCTGCCGCGATCCGGAACGTCGATGATGATGCAAATGCTTGAGGCAGGAGGCATACCGCCACTGACCGATGCCATACGGCAAGCGGATGAGGACAACCCGCGCGGCTATTACGAATTTGAAGCGGTCAAGGACCCGGGTGACTACTCGACCTGGATCGAGAGAGCCGAGGGAAAGGCCGTTAAGATGGTGTACCGGCTGCTCTATCGCCTACCGGATACTCATCGGTACCGCATCGTCTTTATGACGCGTCCGCTGCAAGAGGTGATCGCCTCGCAGGGCGTCATGCTCGAGCGACACGGCAAAGAGAGTACCACCGTTGAGGATGTCAGATTGGCCGACCTCTATGGCAAACAGCTGAGCGAGGTCAAAGTCTGGCTCGCCGCGCGGCCCCATATATCCGTATTTTATGTCGACTACCATGACGCCCTACACGACTCGGCGCGCGTGGCTGAGGAGCTCAATACTTTCTTCGGCGGAGCACTCGACGTCGATGCCATGCGTCGGGTTCCGGATGCTGCTCTGTACCGACAAAGAAAACCCGCGGAAAATGCCGAGTCGCGATCTGGGTAAATTACATGCCTGGCGGGCCTACACCAAGTGCAATATCGCTCCCAGAGCCACACCACCGACAGTTCCAAGGGTGACGATAATGAGAAATTCGAGGCTGCTGCGCGCGGGGCCCTTCAGCGTATAGCGGGATTTCAGACTTCCGACCAGGAGCGAAACCAGAGCGGTCAATCCGTATGCCCATACCTGCTGGTGCGATAGGGAGAAGAAAAAGGGGACAACCGGCACCAGGCCGCCGGCAATGAAAGAAAGTCCGACCAGCAGTCCGTCAATACCGGGGTGTCGCTGACTCCCCTGCTGGACGCCAAGCTCGTCGGTAATCATGGCGTTGAGCCAGCGATCTTCGTTGGCCGTGAGGTGATCCACAACACGATCGAGAAGGGTACCGTGGAAACCCTTTTGCCGGTACAGCGCGCGTAGTTCTGCTCGCTCCTCGTCCGGCTCATGTCTGATCTCGTGGCGTTCCGTCGCTATACGATAGTCACGAATATTGGCTACCGTATCAGCGGACATGAACGCACCCAGGGCCATGGAGATACCCCCCGCCATGACTT
The DNA here is from genome assembly GCA_036391775.1 of Chloroflexota bacterium. Lineage (GTDB taxonomy): Bacteria > Chloroflexota > UBA5177 > UBA5177 > UBA5177 > DASVZE01. Next base: position 3,362 of record DASVZE010000489.1, read on the forward strand.
CGCCCAACGCAATAAGAACCAGGCGGGCTGACGTCACGCCGCTGACCACCATGATGAATACTAGCGTGGTCACGAGACCGTCATTCAGACCAAAAACGATCTCGCGCAGCCAGTCACCGCCATGCGGATGCTGCTCTTCGATGTGGATTGCATCTAGCTGGTCTGGTTTAACCATGTGCAGTTACCGGCTCGGTCCGCTTGGACAAAGCCTCCAGTCCGAGTCAATCTTATAGCCTGCTGCGGGGGTCGACGTCCTACATATATTTATTTCGGCGGCAGAGACACATCGCCGAGCAGTTGGTCCACGCGGCGATAGAGATCCTGCATCTCGACCTCGGAAGGGCTCCGGAGCGGCGTGGTGAGCGCCGCTGAATCGATCACTCCCTTTCGCACAAGCAAAGCTTTTATCGCTCCGAGCGACCGAGCATTGCGAGATCCTCCATCAAAGGCTGCCGCATTCTCGAGCTCCATGATGTGCTGTGACATGCCGGCGCTCGCAGCGAAGTCTCCCGACGCCGCGCTCTGAAAGGTTGCGATGCACAGTTCCGGAAATATGTTGGCGATATTGGGAATGGCGCCGGCAGCTCCCGCCAGAACGGCAGCGTCGATCAGATATCTGGTACCGGCGAACGCAACAAAATCCGGACGGTTGCGTGACGCGAAGGTTGTCACCTGCCGAAACCATTCGAGATCGTTCTGGCTATCCTTGACACCGCTGACGGTTCCGTCAGTTATCAGCGCATACGCGGTCGAAAGCTCCACCCGAACCCGCACAGTTTGCGGGATGTTGTAGATGAACAGTGGCAGATCCACCGCATCGCGCAAGGCGCGGCAGTGCGCCAGAACCTCGTCCTGCGAATGAGGATAGTAATACGGCGGCGTGACGGCGATGGCGTCCGCACCGCTTTTCGCCGCCCCCCGGCCCAGGACAATTGCCTCCCGGGTGGCAGCTGCGCTGACGTTGCAGATAACCGGAACCTGTCCCTTTGTCGTTGCCAGCACGCAATCCAGAGCCGCCATTCGTTCAATCGTGCTGAAGCCAGCGAACTCCGCGCTCGTGCCCATAACCCACAGCCCGCCCACGCCCGCCTGAAGCTGATACTGAACCAGACGTGTCAACGAAGCGCAATCCAAGGATTCGTCGCGATCGATGGGAGTGATAAGTGGGGTGACGATGCCTTGCAGACCGGCGATACGGCTCATGGTATGGATTCTATCCGGAGCTCCACCTACGAGACCTGGAGCATCGTGGAACGTACCGTCCCAAAAGAACCGCGAGCGACAAGTCGGTATGTTCCACGAGTCAACGACGGCAATGGAACGTAGATGTTCCCTACCGGGCTGTGCCCCCCAAATGACCCGGTCATGTCGCAGATACGCCGTCCCAGCTCGTGTCCTGCCAGTGTCACTGTCACCCGTTCAAGGGGTTGAAAGCGCGTTCCCCACACCGCGAGCCACTGACCCCGATGGACCACCGCCGGCCGTACCCACAGGCCGGCGGGCGGCAAGACGTCACCCGGCACACGCTGCCAGTTCTGTAACCACACCAGGTACGCCGCGCGCTCGAAGCTCGAGATCCCGCTCAAGGCCGACCACCGGGCAAGTGCATTCGCGATCGTGGCATAAAACGTGGTCTTACAGCTGCCCGATGTATCCCTCTCTTGACATCCCGTGGTGCGCGTATCACCGGACTGATCGATCGTACCGTCACGACGGACCCGCGATAACTCCCACTGTTCGCCTCGCTGAAGGGTCCGGCGGAGTGTCGACTGCTGCGATCTAGCAGCGACCAGAGTTAAGTAACGCACGGCGTCCACCATGCCTAGAGCCTGGTACCCGGTGTCGTGACCTCCGTCCTCCGGCATCACACCGTCCGGTCGCTGCATCCCCATGGCAGTTCTCAGGTATGGCTGCGACCATCGAACGAGCGTGGCATTTCCGGCCAGCACACCGCTGGCGCCCAGTGCAAGGGCGGCCTCATAAAACCGGTGATTCTTGGTCCTGTCATCTATCCTGCCCACCCCTCCGACCACGCTGATCAGGTGACGGGCCGCCAAACGTATGCGGCGAGTCTGCCATTGCAGATCCGCCGCAAACTGATCGCTCATGGGTGAATATTTCAAGAACACGAGGGCCGGCGCGACATCCGACAGAAAGAATGCCGTGCCATGAAAGGGCCAGGCTGACCCCGGGAATGCTCCAGTGCCATTCTCACGGTTCAAGGCGAAACGGAGCATGCTCAAGCCCTCTTCGATCATTGCCGCGTTGCGGTGCAGCACGCCGGCGATGATGTCGACCGCGCCCGCTCTCTGAGTCTCGACGTACCAATGAGATCGAGAGGCGGATACGTTTCCGCCGTATGCGCCGTTGGAGGCGGCGCGCGCCTCTCCATAACGGTAAACCACGTCGAAGACCGGCGTGCTGCTCTCCAGGGTCAAAAAGGCGCGAATATTGGCGGGCCAGGACGGTGAGAGCGGGAGGGCATGCTCGGCGCTGCTATCCGACTGTGGAGGCGCGGCGCCAATTGGTACCGGCCGTCCGCTGCCGATCAGAAGAGCGCAGAGGAACGCCGCTATAACGCAACGGTACATGTATTGAGTTTATAGAGAGGATTGTCCGGCAGTCACGGCGCGCCGGCGCTCTACCCTAGCAAGTACCTGCCGGCCATAGAACTCCGCTATTTTACGTTCCGTTCGTCTCACCCTGTCGCTTCTCCACTCAGTCACCCCGGTTATAATCTGTGCCATTGCATCCTCCTAAACTAGAACGCCTGTTCTTGGTGCAAAAGCCATCCCAATGGCTCGCACATGAAGCGCTCCACGCTACGTTGTCGGTTCAATGTGCTGGTATGCATCCTGCTGAAAAGCGTCAAGAATGCACGCCGGGAGGCATCAACATGGCAGGGATCATCGTCGCTCTCATCGTCATTGTTGTGATTTTGGTCATTCTGTTCGCCGTCGTGCGCCGCAGGCGCACGGAGACAAGCCAGAACTTGAGGGGGAAATTCGGCCCCGAGTACGACCGAACTGTAAAACAAACGGGAAGCCGGAGAAAGGCCGAACAAGAATTGCAAGAGCGGCAGGAGCGTGTGAGCAGCCTGCAACTTCATGCTTTGTCCGACCAACAGCGCCAGAGCTTCAACGACCGCTGGAGAGACGTCCAGGCCCAGTTTGTCGACGATCCACCCACAGCAATCGGCCGTGCCGACGGATTAGTGCAAGAAGTGATGCGCGCTCGTGGCTATCCGGTGGGCGATTTTGAGCAAAGGGCAGCGGATGTCTCGGTTGATCACGCGGATGTCGTCAACCACTATCGAACTGCACACGAGATTGCGTCGCGACATGAGCAAGGCCAGGCAAACACAGAGGATTTGCGGAACGCCATGGTGTCCTATCGTTCGTTGTTTGAGGAACTACTTCACACAGCACAGACGACCTCGTAACCTGAATACTACGTCAACCGCGCAATTGCCTCTTCGATTGCCCGGATCACGTACGACGCCAGCGAATTGGCCATATAGAGCCGCTTCTTTATGATGTCGAACTCGTATTCGTCGCCCAGTGCTTTGTTCAGGTGACCGGTGGCAAATTCGAGATGCCGGTAAAGCTCCTCAGGTACGCGATCCGGCTGGTCATGAAAGAGAATCTGAATGTTGCCATCTAGCAGACCGCGCGTCCGTCGAATGAGCTCTCGCGTCTGCGCGGCGAGGATAAGAAGATCCTGGCTCCCCAGTCCACGGTTAACCGTACTTAATTGCTCCCGGATCTCCATCATTCGGCTCTGGAACTGTAACAACGCTTCATGCGGATCGTAGTATGCTGTCTCGGCCATCGCGTGCCTCCTCACTCGGATATTCGCGCGCCCTCAGTATAGGGAGGTGACAGTGCACGAGCTATCAGAATCTCGTGTCGAACTGGACCCGATTCGACAATTTGACCACTGGTTTCGGGACGCCTACTCCGCCGTTCCGATTAACCCCGACGCCATGACGCTCGTCACAGTCACGCCGGAGGGGCGCCCGTCCGCTCGACTCGTCCTGCTGAAGAGCTTTGACGCGCGGGGATTTGTCTTCTACACAAATTATGAGAGCCGAAAGGGCAGGGAGCTGTCACGAAGTCCTCAGGTGGCGGCCGTGTTCTACTGGCCGCCAATCGAGCGGCAAGTACGGATTGAGGGTCAGTGCGAGCGGATCACGGCAGAAGAGTCAGATGAGTACTTTGCCTCGAGGCCGCGTGGCAGTCAGATCGCGGCCTGGGCATCTCGCCAGAGCGAAGTCATACCGACCCGGGCGGACCTGGAGGCCAGAGTAGACGAGATGGTGGACCGTTTTGATGGCATCGATGTGCCGCGGCCGCAGTTCTGGGGCGGATTCAGGATCCGGCACGAGAGCATTGAGTTCTGGCAGGGCCGCTCGGATCGCCTGCATGACCGACTGCGCTATGTCCGCGTTGGCGAGGAAACGTGGAGGATCGAACGCCTCTCACCATAACCGGGACACGCTTACGCGGGGAGGATCACGCACCCCGGGAAAAGGGAGCAGGCATGGCATCCGCTCCCTGGAACTGAAGCGCACGTGCAAGCAGTCTCACCACGTTGACACCCGCGTCCACCGCCGGCGCCATGCCGGGGTATCGCTGCTTGATATCGAGGTACGTCAGGTCCCCTGTCAGAAGACGGCACACAGAGCTCCACACGCGATCGGATCGTCGCAATAGCGCAGCCCACACCGCCGGTGAAAGGTGGAAGATATCGCGGAACTGTAAGGCCGCCTCTAGCTCGTGTACCAGCCCGGCACCTATTTCCCGTTCATAACCGGTTAGATCCGGCGTGTCACCGTTTATCATATCGGCGACGTGGCGCGCGGCCGCGATGCCGCTCCATATGGCGGAGTAAATTCCCTCTCCGGTCAGGGGATCGACCAACCCGGCGGCATCTCCTACAGCAAGGACGCGCTCGCCGACCAGACGGCTTCCCGGCTTCCTGACGGGCAAGGGATGGCCGCGCAGTCCCCAGAATTGAGAAGAGTCGAATCCGTAGATGCCGGTCACGCGTTCTAACTTGTCTCGGATGCTCGGTCCTACAGTTCCCCAGCCTCCAACACCGATATTGAGATGGTCGCCCTTGGGAAAAAGCCAGCCGTATCCGCCGGGAACCCCACC
>DASVZE010000490.1:0-8674 GCA_036391775.1 Chloroflexota bacterium
GCTAGGCGTGCTCTACCAAGACTTCGCGACCTACCAGATGACTGCACGCGAGAATATCGGGCTCGGCCAGATCGACGAGATGGACGATCTGGCCGCCGTCCAGGGTGCGGCCCAGCGCGGCGGTGCCTCGGAGATCATCGGAAAGCTACCCGACGGATACGACACCATGCTGGGTAAGTGGTTCGACGAGGGCTTCAACCTCTCCGGCGGAGAGTGGCAGAAGGTCGCGCTCTCCCGTGCCTTCATGCGCGAGGCACGGATTGTCATCCTGGATGAGCCCACGGCCGCACTGGACGCACAGGCGGAGTATGAGCTTTTCCAGCGCCTCCGCTCCCTCACCGAGGGACATACCGCCATCTTCATCTCGCACCGTTTCTCAACCGTGCGCCTGGCCGATCGTATTCTGGTGCTGGAGAACGGACAGCTGGTGGAGCAGGGCACACACGAGGAGCTGATGGACATCGAGGGCCGATACGCCCGTCTCTTCAACCTGCAGGCCTCCGCCTATCTGAGTGACGGGCGGGTCGCGATCCAGGAGCTGGAACAGAGCGCCTGAGCCGGCCTCATGCGCCATGATGGGAACATGGAGGCACCCTTTCATCATGACGCGACCGCTTGCGATTCTTGCTTTTCTTTCTCTCATTCTTGTCGCGGGCGCTGAGGCTGCGGCGGTGAACGGCGGCTCACACAGCACGGCCCACCTCTCGGCACACCGCCTCTGGACGCGCAACTTTGGCCTCAACGCCGACTCTTCGCCCGCGTATCTGCCACGCGTTCGACTGTCAAGTAGCCGGTCTATCGACCTGGTCTACATCCTGACAGGCAACAACGGGTCCAACTGTTCGCAGGGTGATCCGGTAACGCGCGCGGTGTTATACGCCATCAACGCCGCCAACGGCCATACTATCTGGTCCCGCACCACATCGGGCGCGTCTCGCTGCACGACGGCGGGTCCCGTCGCCGACCCTTCAGGACGGTGGATCTACGCACCGGGCCTGGACGGACGGGAGCACCGCTACAACGCGGCCACGGGCAGCGAGACGCGTAGCGGCGGGTGGCCGGTAGCCATCACTTTGATGCCGGATGTGGAGAAGATGTCCGCTACGGCCACTCTTGGCTTCGGCCGGTTGTACGTTACTACCAGTGGCTTTATTGGCGATCAGGGCCACTATGAGGGCCACCTTGTCACCATCGATCTGGCGACCGGCCGCTCACGCGTCTTCAACACTCTCTGCAGCAGCATCCGCCACCTCCTGGTCACGAACTCATCGAGCAGGTACTACTGCTCGGCCGTCACCTCCGGCCTTTTTGGCCGAGGGGAGGGAGCGATCGATCCCACCACCCACGACGTCTACATCGTGAGCGGCAACGGTCCGTGGAACGGGCGCACCAATTGGGGGGACAGTGTGCTCAAGCTGGATCCCTCCGGATCGAAGTTGATCGACGCGTATACTCCCACCAACCAGCAGAACCTGGCGGCCAGTGACCAGGATCTGGGGAGCACGGGACCAGCCATCCTGCCCGCGGTGAAACAAAACGGTCACACCTATCACCTCCTGGTTCAGGGAGGAAAGGGACCGGGATGCAATTCCTGTAACGGCGTGGTCCTACGTCTACTCAATCGCGACAAGCTTAGTGGCCGGCTCGGGCTCATCGGGCACCTGGGCGGCGACCTGCAACAGATTGCGACGCCAGGTAATTGTGAGGTCCTGACCGCGCCCGCTGTTTGGAGCAGCAAGAGTCATCAGAACTGGGTGTTTTACAGCAATGATTGCGGGACAGTGGGGTATAGGCTCATCGTGCCGAAGCGCGGGGCCATTCGCCTGCAACGCATGTGGTCGATCGGTAGTGCCGGAACGACGCCGGCGCTCCGTAATGGGATCCTCTACATCGAACGACCCAACAACCTCACTGCCTACAATCCTGCTACCGGCGCAGTGCTCTGGCACGATGGCAGTCTGGGGGACGTGCACTGGGAGTATCCACTGGTCACAAAGAACCGCATTTTTGTGACGGACAACAGCGGCCATCTCTACGCCTACGCCCTATAGGGATAGAAGTCAAGCTGCCAGAAGCGAAAGCTCCACAGGTCCGTTTGCTCTTCGATCGTCTTGGCGAGCGGCTTTCCGACGCCGTGACCGGCCTGCAACTCAACGCGTAGAAGCACCGGGCCACCATGACTACGCGTCTGGAGCAACGCGGCCATCTTCCTGGCATGCATGGGATCGACTCTCCCGTCCGATGCGGCGGTATGAAACAGTACCGCCGGGTACGCCATGCCTTCCTTCACATGGTGATAGGGCGAATAGTCATAGATGAACGGAAATTGGTCCGGATCATCGGCCGAGCCGTACTCGGGAATCCAGAGCCGGGCAATCAAGAAGCGATGATAGCGCAGCATGTCGAGCAGAGGCACCCCGCATGTCACCGCGCGGAACAGGTCAGGCCGCTGCGTGAAAGCGGCTCCCATCAAGAGTCCCCCGTTGCTTCCACCGGAAATCGTCAGCCGCTCAGGTGATGTGTAGCCTTCGGAAATCAAGTGCTCGGCCGCGGCGACGAAGTCATCGAACACATTCTGCTTGCGATCGAGCATGCCGGCCCGATGCCACTCCTCGCCATACTCGCCGCCGCCCCGCAGGTTGGGCACGGCATACACGCCGCCGTGTTCCAGCCAGAGAAAGATGCTGCTGATAAAGGACGGTGTCAGGCTCACGTTGAACCCTCCGTAACCGGACAGCAAGGTGGGACGCCGGCCGTCACGCGGGAGATCTTTGCGTTGTACCAGGAACATCGAGATTCGAGTACCGTCCCGGGACACGTACCATGTTTGTTCGACAACAAAATCGTCGGTCTGCACCGGGGCTGACACCTGAGCCCACTGCTGCGTATTGCCGTTTTGCACGTCCAGCCGGTACACTGCCGGCGGCAAGGCGAAGGACTCGAAAGTGTAGAACGCATGCGAGTCTTCCCATTGCCCGCTGAGGGCGGTGATACTGCCCAGTGTCGGCAGATCGACACTAGAGCGATATGTGCCCTCTTCTCCGAAGACTGAGAGGGATGATGTGGCATGGCGAAGATGCCACGCTAACAGATTGCCGCCTGCCGGAAGCGCCCACTGTAAGACTGCCTCCGGATCTTCCGGCAGCACCTCCTGCCAATTCTCTTGGGAGGGATTCTGTGGGTCCACGCGGATCAGGCGATAACGCGGGGCGTTCAGGTTGGTTCGAACATAGACGCTATTTCCGGCGATCGTCCCCTCGAAGGTGGCGTCGTGGCCCTCTGCCACCGGAACAAAGCCGCGCTCGGGCCGCAGCAAATCGCACAGGTAGAGGCTAGACCGGTCCCATCCCTTGAACACGCTAGCCAGCAGATAACGCCCCTCCGGTGAGCCGCCAAGGGAAAGCATATCCTCCTTTGCAAGCTCGGTCACCCAGATCTCTGGGTCGGCCGAGGGATCGCTTTCCAACCGGTGAAAGAATGCCTTCCTGAAGTAGTTTTCGTCGCCGGCCTGAACGTCTCCGACACGCGGATACCGGGTGTAGTAGAAACCTGAGCGATCCGGAAGCCAGACGACTGAAGCGTACCGGGTCCGCTCGATCCGGTCAGGCAGAAGCTTTCCCGTGTCCACGTCCAGCACGTAGAGCGTGCTCCACTCGTCGCCGTTGGTAGAGTATCCGTACGCCAGGAGGCCGCCATCCCAGGAGGGATACCACCAATCGAGCGCGACCACGCCCTGGGCGCTGGCAGTGTTCGGGTCGAGGAGAACGCGCTCCACACCTTCCACTCCGTCGCGTAGACATAGAACGGGTTGGTTCTGATCTCCCTCTCGGCGTAGATAGAAGTGCCGCTGGCCTCGCACCCGCGGCGCCGACACCCACCCGATGGAGAGCAGCTCACTGAGTCTGCGGTGGATATCCGCGCGTCCGGGAAGCACTCCGAGCACGGAGCGTGTATAGGCGTTTTGCGCCTCTGTCCAGGCCACGGTTTCGGCGCTGGCGCCGTCCTCCAACCAGCGATAAGGGTCGGCAATCTGCCGACCATGGAGATCGTCGACCGTTGTATCGGTGCGGGTTTCGGGCGGTTTGGCGATGGTTTGCATGAGCTCGCTACGCCGCCGCGTCGAAACGCTCGATCTCGCGCTCGAGCAGTTCAACGGCAAAACGCACCATCTCCTCGTCAAAGGCAAAACGTGCACCCGCTGCCTCGTAAAACTCCGGTACCGAAACCGTGTTGCCGAGCGAAAGGGCACGGCGGTATCGTTCCACGGCGCTCTGCTGGTCTTGCATGGCGGCGGCCCAGATCTGGAGTGCTCCAAGCTGCGCAAAAGCGTATTCGATGACGTAGAAGGGGAGCGCATGTATGTGGAGGATAGGCTGCCAGCCCGTTGCCTGCGCCTCCTCCAGGCCGGTGAAGTCGGCGACGGGCAGAAATCGTTCGGTCAGCTCCGCAAACTGATGATCGCACTGTGCGGTGTCCATAGCGTCCTCCGGGTTCTCATAGACCCAGTGTTGAAACGCGTCGATCATGGTGGTGTGGGCCAGCAGCCGGATGATCGGCTGGATGGCGTCGTATCGCGCGCGGTTTGCCTCTCGGGCCGGATAGAAACCTCCATCATCGCTGTCCAGATAGGGAAGAGTCAGCAGCTCCATAGACATCGACGCAACCTCGGCTGACTCCGCCGGAATGCCCATGCGCTGCGGCAGGTACGGCAGCCGGTTGGCCTCGAAGCTGTGAAAGGCATGACCGCCCTCATGGACCAGAACGACGACATCGCGATGGACGCCAATCGCATGCATAAAGATAAACGGCATTCTGGACGCGGGCAACGTCATGTTGTATCCGGCAGGCGCCTTGTTGGCGCGAGACTCCAGATCGAGCAAGCTGCCCTGCATCATAGTCTCGAAGTATTCGCCAAAGGCCGGATGGACCCGTCGGAATACTGCTGTAGAACGTCTACCTAGCTCCTCCACGCCTCCCGCCGGGTGCAGCGCGGGCCGGCCCCTGGGATCCACGTCCGTATCCCACGGCCGAAGCCGGTCAACGCCGAGGCGCTCCTGGCGCCGTCTGGCGGCGCGCCGCAACGCAGGGACCACAACCGTCTCAACTGCCCGATGAAAACGCTTGCAATCGTCCGGCGTATAGTCGAAGCGCATAAGCTGCCGCCAGCGGTATTCCCGGTAGGTGTCACACCCTGCGTTCCGGGCGATCTGAACGCGCAAGCGGAGCAGCCGGCGCCAGAGATCGTTGATCGCCTCCCGATCCGCCAAACGCCGCTCCGTTATCAAGCGCCAGGCCTGCTCTCGAATGGCGCGGTCTGGGTTTTGCAGCTCGGCTACCATGCGCATCGCCGGTACCTCGCGTCCCTGCCACTGAACCGTTTGCGCGCCGGTGATCGCGAAGTACTCGGTCGACAGTTTCTGTTCCTCCGCCAGCAGGAGAACATTGTCCTCTCGGAAGAGCTCGACCTGTTCTCGCATCCTTTTGAGCGGCACGGCAAGGCCTTCGGGCACCACGCCGGACGCCAGGAACTTCTGGCGTAACTCCTGCTCTGCCGCCTGATATGCGGGGAAAACAGCGTCCATGAAAGCGCCGTACCGATGCTTGGCGTCTTCATCTGCCGTATTCTGATCGGTGGCAATCTTGAGCCGCTGCTGAGCTTCAAAGACAGCGGCGGAGACAGCCGTCCAGTCTCGCAGAAAGCTGTCTGCCGTGCCGGCGTCGACCGTGCGTCCCAGCAGATCCCTGTAGCGAGGCTCGATTTCGGACCAGGTAGCAGTCATACATGTACGGACATCATCGGGCACACTCATCGTCATGGTGACGCGTCTTTCTCCTGAGGGTGATGTTCGAGTCTAGCGGGAAGCAAAGAAAAAGCCCCGAGCACGCTCGGGGCTTTGAATGTCTCGCTGGTGTTACTTCTGCGGCGCTGAGCGCCCGCGTCTACCCCAGCTGGACCGGACCAGCCACCACAGGATGAATGCCATCGCGGCCAGGACCACGACCCAGACCAGAAGACCGATCAGGATACTGGTAACAAGGAACAGAACCTTGATCGCCAGAATCGCAACAACGATAGCGACAGCGATGATCAGGATTAAACGGATATTATCCACATGATGCCTCCTGTGGGACGCCGTCACGCCCCACGTTCAATGCCGCGTTTCGGGTGCCTGGCCGTGCTGTTGCACGTGCTGCAGTACTTCCGAGTCACGAGCGACCTTGGGTGCGGCAAGCTTTTCCTTTTTGGGCTTGCGTTTCTCCTTACCGGGTTTGTCTCGTCCATGAGACATAATCGCCTCCTTGCCCGCTTGGGCCTGCGTGCCACATCGATTCAGCCCAATGTATGAAATCCGTTGAGGCGTGTCAACCGGACGAATGTCGAATGTTCCCACGTTTTCCATCGCCCACGATGTTTTGCCGTCCTGTCAGTCGCTTGGTCTCCTATGATCTCTATGTTGCCCGGGGAAGCATGGTCAGCGGGCCTCCAAACGGGCTCGTTCCATCAGTGCCTGGAGAAAAGGACGTTTGGCGTCGCGGAAGCCGGAGATGTCGTCGTCGAATTCGAGAGCCAGAGCTCGCTTCAGTCTGGCGTATTCTTCCGCCGCTTCGGTGTGCCGCCGCAGATAATCACGAATCAGGATGAACTCATCCCAACGAGGACTCGATTGCTCCATCAGGTGGGCATGGTGGGTCCATGGACCGAATACTGCCTTCCGGAAGAGCATTTCACCTGGCAGCCACGACTCGTATTCAGACATATAGGTGTAGCCCAATGCATCAAGTGGCACGATGCTGCGAGAGCGAGACTCTTCCAGATTGTGGACTCCAACCAGCACATCGATGATTGGTTTGGCGGCCAGGCCCGGCACCGCGGTGCTGCCCACATGCTCGATCCTGCTCACCATGGATCCGAGAGCACCGTACAACCGGACCCTTTCCTGCTCGAACATCCTGGGCCACGCCTGATCGTAATCGTCAATCGTGATCCGGCCGCTGCCGTATCGTTCCGTTCCGGCCATCACGTACGGTATCACACCAGACGTAAGTCGAGGGAGAAATGGCCTATCTGCGTCCTGATAGGTCCGTGCTTTCTGGCATGTATCGTGCAAATGAACGGCTCAAATTGCGCTGGAACGGGCCAGAGGTCACACAGCGTGCTCCACAGGAGGTTCACGGCTGAAGCTTACCTATATCGTGCCGCTCTGTCATACGCGGCAAGCAGGATGTAACGATCTATTCTCGTACCTAAACGACCTATCGCGGACCGTCGAGGTGGTCCTGGTGGACGGCTCGCCGCCACATATCTTCGACCAGCATGCTCGCTCTCTGGGACCCGGGATTCACCACCTCCCGCCTGCCTTCACCACATTGAACGGCAAAGTCGGCAACGTGCTAACTGGGCTCGGTATTGCCTCGCATGAGCGAGTTGTGATCGCAGACGACGACGTACGATACGACCGTGACACGTTGGCGCGCATGCACGACCTACTCCAGAGCGCCGACGTGGTGCGGCCCCAAAACTATTTTGATCCGCTGCCCTGGCACGCTTGCTGGGATACCGCGCGCTCGCTCTTGAATCGGATGACTGGCGGCGATTGGCCAGGGACGCTCGGCGTTCGACGCTCTGTCCTGCAGCGAAGCGGCGGCTACCGGGGAGATGTACTATTTGAGAACCTCGAGTTGGTTCGTACCATCAAGGCTGCGGGAGGCACGGAAGCGGTCCCACTCGATCTCTTCGTGCGACGCTCTCCATCCAGTACCAGACACTTTCTGTCTCAGCGTGTCCGCCAGGCATACGACGAGATGGCGCGTCCCTGGCGATTTGTCGTCTTTCTGCTGGTTCTTCCCGCGCTTGCACTGCTGATCCTCGCCAGGCGTTGGGCCGCGGCCGTAAGTATGATACTCAGTCCCGTGGCGATCGCCGAGCTGGGAAGGCGTAGGGCCGGCGGGCGACATGTGTTCCCCGCTGTGGCTTCACCGGCTGCGCCAGTGTGGGTTGTCGAACGCAGTGCCTGCACCTGGCTTGCCCTGGGCGCCCGTCTCTTCCTGGGAGGGGTGCCGTACCGGCGGTCGGTGCTGCGCACGGCAGCCAGCTCAGATCGTGAGCTACGGAGGCGGCATTCCGGTGCCCGGTTAGCGGAGGATTTGCCTGGGAAGCGATGCGATGTCATGCCTCTGGGAGTACATGCCTCATGAGCGCCGCTTCCGGAGTGCAAGATATGCACACCGCGAGACTGCAGCCGGCCGGCACCGTCAGCTCATACGCGACGTACCGAGATGGGCGCCTCGAGCTGGTAGCTGCGCCCGAGATCCGGCCGGGACCGATTCAAACACTCGTCCACGATCAGCTCCGCGCCCTCATTTTGAGCGCCGGCTTTCCCTGTGTTGGCGCCAAGTCGGCGCTCCACCGCGGTAGCTATCGTATGGCGATGTACGGAGAGCTGGGGTCGCCGGAAGCAAGTGATGGACTGGTGCGCGACCTTCATATATTTGTCGAGGAACAGGCGACCATTGAGTCGGAATTTACGTCGTTCATCACGTGCTTCGCCGGGCCCGCTATCTCCGGCGAAGAAACGTTCGAGACACTCCTCTGGCAGCAGCTACAGGAACTCCACGAGCGCGACCGGGAGCACTGCTCCTGGGACCCGTCCGTCAGCTCAGATCCTGCAGACCC